>RHBP01000056.1 GCA_010030955.1 Synechococcaceae bacterium WBB_10_009
TGCGGGCAGTAGCTCTCCAGGCCGCTGCTCACCTCGCGGATTGCCGCCGGCCCGAAGCGCGTGCCTGGCCGGAAGGAGGTGGTGCCGTCGTAGGGCACCCCAAACAGGCCCACGCGGCAGCCGGCGGGGTCCCGCTGGCTGCCCATGTAGATGGCGCCATCGGTGTCAAACAAATCCGTGTCGAAGAGCGCGTTCATGGGGTCAGGGCGCCGAGGGCGTGTTGAGGGCGCGTTCAATGGCGGCGGGGATGGCGTCGAAGGCGCCGCGCTGCCAGCGGGGACTCCAGATCTCACAGCCACGGACGACGGCCGCGGCGCGCTCGGGATCCGGCTGCAGATAACGACGGCCGTCCGTGGCGGCGAACGTCCAGCTCCACCAGCCGCTCGGATACATCGGCACCCAGCCGTAGAGCGGATCGGCGTGGCCGAAGACGTCTCTCAAGAGCTGCACCGTGTCGATGTGCACCTGCCGAAAGGCTTCGGGGGATTCGCTCTGGGTGGCGAACACGCCACCGGGCCGCAGGATGCGGCGGCATTGTTCGAAGAAGGCGCGGTTGAACAGGCCCTCCGCCGGACCCGCCGGATCGGAGCCGTCCACGATCACCACGTCGTAGCTGGCGTCGGGCGCGTTGGCGGCCCAGGCGATGCCGTCGCCCACGGTGAGCTGGAAGCGCGGGTCGCTCCAGCAGCCGCCCCCGATCGAGGGCAAATGCTGTTGGCTCCACTCCACCACCAGGCCGTCGATTTCCACCATGTCGAGGTGCTGCACACCGCTGTGGCGCAGGCACTCGCGGGCGGTGCCGCCGTCGCCGCCGCCGATCACCAGCACCCGCTCGATGCGCTCGGCGCCGCACAGGGCCGGGTGCACCAGGGATTCGTGATAGTGCCGCTCCTGGCGCTCGGCGGTCATCCAGCAGCCATCCAGCAGCAGGCCCTTGCCGTAGCGCTCGCTTTCGATGATCGTCACCCGCTGGAAGGGCGATTGCTGTTCGGCGATCACCCGGCCCGCCAGGCCGTAGCGCACGCCATCGAAGATTTCATCCACCCAACCGGGGGTTGGGGCGGGGGCGCTGCTGTCGGCCATGGGGAAACCCGTGCGTGTCTCCAGATTTGCGCATCGCCCCTGTGCCCCCCATGACAGGCTCGGCCCATGGCGGGCGCACCCAACCCCGGCGATTTGCGGCTCACCCCGCGGCTGGTGATTCCGGCGGCGGAGCTGCGCTGGCGCTTTTCGCGCAGTTCCGGCCCCGGTGGCCAACACGTGAACACCACCGACTCGCGGGTGGAGCTGCTGTTTGACCTGCAGGCCACCGCCGCCCTGTCGGCGCCGCTGCGGCAACGGGCCCTGGAGCGGCTGGGGCCGCGGCTGCAGGAGGGCTGTGTGGTGATCGCCGCCAGCGAGCACCGCAGCCAGTGGCAAAACCGTGTGGCGGCCCAGCGGCGCCTGGTGGAGCTGCTGCTGGAGGCGCTCAAGCCGCCGCCGCCGCCGCGCCGGCCCACCAAGCCCACCCGGGGCTCGGTGCAACGGCGCCTGCAGGCCAAACAGCGGCGCAGCGCCGTGAAGCAGCGGCGCCGCGGGGGCGATCAACCGGCGGACGACTGAGGCCCCGGGGGTTGGCCGCTCACTTCGGCGCGGATCTGCGCCTTGGCCTGCCGCCACAGGCCCTCCAGCTCGGCGATGCTGCGGCCCTGCAGATCACCCCCCAGGGCCGCCTCCACCCGGGAGAAGCGATCCAAAAAGCGGCGGTTGGTGCCGGCCAGGCCCGTCTCCGGGTCCAGGTCGCACCAGCGGGCCACGTTCACCAGGGTGAAGAGCAGGTCTCCGAGCTCCGCTTCGGCGTGGGCGCGGTCGCCGCTGGCGACGGCCTGCTTGAGCTCGTCGAGCTCCTCGTGCACCTTCTCCCACACGCCGGCCATGGCGTCCCACTCGAAGCCGGCGGCGGCGGCTTTCTTGGAGATGGTCATCGCCCCGGCCAGGGCCGGCTGGCCGCGCACCTTGCCGGCCAACCGATCGCTCAGGGGGCTGCTGGACGCTGCCCCCCCCTCGCGCTCGGCCCGCTCCTGGGCCTTGATCGCCTCCCAGCTGGCCTTCACGGCCGCGCTGTCCGCCGCCTCGGCCCCTGCGAACACATGGGGGTGGCGGCGAATCAGCTTGGCGCTGATGCCCGCCGCGATCGGCCCCAGGTTGAACCGGCCCGTTTCGCTGCCGATCTGGGCGTGCAGCACCACCTGCAGCAGCAGGTCGCCCAGCTCCTCGGCCAGGTGCCGATCGTCGCCGTGGCGGATGGCATCGGCCACCTCGTGGGCCTCCTCCAGCACGTAGGGCACCAGGGAGGCGTGGGTCTGCTCCAGGTCCCACGGGCAGCCCCCCTGGGGATCGCGCAGCTGGGCCACCACCGCCCGCAGCTGCGTGATGGCGGCCTCCGCCGAGGCCGGCGCCGCCGGGGCTTGCCCCTCGGTGGGCCGGCCACTGATCCAGAGGCGAAAGCAGGCGGCCTGCATCAGCTGGGTGGGGGCCTCCAGCCCGCCGGCCAGCAGGCGGCGCTCCAGCAGCAGCGGGTCGAGCGAAAACACCGCCGTGTTGCGGGAGGCCATCACCGCTTCCACCGCGGGCCCATCCATCCCCAGGGCCCGGAAGCGGGCGGCGGCCAGCTGCAGCCAGGGCTCCATCGGCTCCCCCTCCGGCTCGCTGTAGCTGCTCAGCAGCAGGGCACCCCCCGGCGACACCTGGGTGCCCAGTTGGTCGAGCAGGGGCCGTTGCGCCGCCGGTTCGAGCACGTGCAGCACGTTGTGGCAGATCACGGCGTCGAAGCCGCTGCCCCCCAGGGGGCCGGCGGGGGGCAGCTGCGGCGGACCCCACTGCACCCGCCCGTTGGCCCCGATGTCTGCGATCAGCCCATCGCAGAGCTGGCGCATCTGGGTGCTGGGCTCCACCAGGGTGAACTGGGCCTGCGGCAGGGCCTCCAGCAACCCAGGCAGCTCCAGGCCGCTGCCCACCCCCACCACCAGGGCGCGCCGGGCCTGCGGCAGCCGCGCCGCCAGGGCGGCGGCCCCGATCTCCTGGATGGCGTCGTAGCCCGGGATCATCAGGCGGATGCGGCCGTTGTAGGCGCGGCCGTAGTCGCCCTCGAAGTCGAGCGGGGTCATGGGGTGGGGCGGCCGGGGGCTCAGCGGAGTTTGGCCCGCCCACCGCGCCGTTGCCGCCGGCGGGTCCGCCGCAGGGCCCTGGGCAGCCGCGGCGTGGGATCGCCGTCCTGGATCAGGTGCAGCCAGGCGCTGGCCTCCACCCCCACCAGTGCCGCCAGCAGCTGGGGCCGGTGCTGGTTCCACAGCTGTTGTGCCCCCTGGGCGAGGGCGGCGGGGTCGGGGGCCCCCAGGGGCTGGGCCAGCCAGCTGAGGGCCAGCAGCAGCGCCGCCAGGTAGGCCAGCCGGCCGGCACTGCCCAGCAGCGGTGTGTGCGAGAGCAGCGAGCGGTGGCTGATCAGGCGCCGGTAGGGCGCCCACAGGATCCGCAGCGCCCCCCAGCGGCGGGTGGGGTTGGAGGGGGTGTCGAGGTCGGGTGAGAGCCATAGGCCACCCACCAGAAAGCCCAGGCCTGCGCACAGGGCTCCACCGGGGCCCAGGGCCGGCCACCACAGCAGGCCGAAGGGCAGGGCCAGCAGCGTGGTGGCGTGGTCGTGGGCGCGGCCACGGGCCATGGGCGGGGCGGCGAACCGGCCCGAGTGTGCCGTGGATGCCGGCCACTGGGCACAATGGGCGCACCGCCCGGTTAGCTCAGCGGTAGAGCGCCTGCCTTACAAGCAGGATGTCGCTGGTTCGAACCCGGCACCGGGCATCAGCGGCGCCATCTCAGCCCCGCCAGCAGGAACACCACGGCCATCAGCAGGTAGCCCAGGGCCCAGGAGCCCCCAGCCCCCCAGCCCAGCTGCAGCACCGTGTCGGCCTGGGTGAAGCGCCAGGCGTGGATCACCCCCAGCCAGGCACAGCCGCTGGCCACCGCCATGCACAGGCTGGCGGCCAGGAAGCGCTGCTCGATCACATACACGAGCATCGCCGCCAGCAGCATTGCCGAGATGATCTGCCCCTGCTCCAGGGCGAAGGCCCCAGCGGCCCAGATGTCGGCCTGTTGCAGGGGGGCGAGCAGTTGGGCTGAAAAGGGTTGGCTGGCCGTTCCGGCGCCGCCGGCCCGCAGCCCTGCTTTGAGCAGCAGGGATCCCCATCCCGCCAGCCCCGGCAGCAGCCCCAAGGCCACCGCCGACGCGTGTTGGCGCGGTGTGGCCTCGAAGGCCTGGGCGGCGATCACCAGGCCGATGTAGAGCACGATTGCCATGCCCGCTTCAATCGGCACCAGCAGGGCCACCACCCCGAACAGCCCCAGCAGGCAGCCGCCCCCCATCAGCAGGCCGTTGAGCCAGGAATAGCCAATGCGGGCCCCCATGGCTTTCCAGCCGGGATGGCCGATGTAGAGGGTGGTGGGGAAGCAGCCCCCCAGGGCCGCTGCGGCGATGGTGCCGATGCCATTGATCAGCAGCGAGCTGCGCACCGGGTAGCGGTCGCCGGCCGCTTCGGCGCTTTCGATGTTCTGCAGGGACCCCAGCAGGTTGAAGAGCCCCATGGGCACGATCACCCCCAGCCACGGCAGC
This sequence comes from Synechococcaceae bacterium WBB_10_009, assembly GCA_010030955.1. Taxonomy (GTDB): domain Bacteria; phylum Cyanobacteriota; class Cyanobacteriia; order PCC-6307; family Cyanobiaceae; genus Vulcanococcus. Next base: position 4,643 of record RHBP01000056.1, read on the forward strand.
AGCTGGCCGCGGGCGTCCCATAGGGCCGCCAGTTCCAGGTGTGGCAGCCGTAGGCCCACCTGGGCGCTCTGGCTGGTCCAGGCGGCGGCATCGAATCGGATCAGGCCGCTGCCCCAGGCCAGGGCCATGCCCACCAGCACCGCCAGCAGGCCGCCTGGGATCGGCAGCCGCAGCCGGCCGTAGTAGGTGGCCAGGATCAGGGCCAGCACCGTGAGCCCCACCACCGGTTGGGCATAGGTGCGCAGCAGAAACCCCAGGGCGATGTAGCCCAGGGCGATGCCCGCCAGGGTGGAGAGCAGCGCCGCCCGCGGCAGCCAGCGCCTCAGCAGCTGGGCCCCAAAGGCCCCGGAGGCTTCGATCAGGCCTGAGCCGAGGCAGGCCACCATGCCCGCCTGCCACGACAGCCGCACGGCGGCGGCTTCCCCTATCCCGGCTCCGAGGGCCCCCAGCTTCACCGGCAGCATCACCAGGAACACGTAGGCAAACAGGCTCACCGTGTTGATGCCGTAGGGCAGGGCGGTGCGGTCGTCGCGCCCCTCGGCGCTGGCCAGCCGGTGAGCCTGCCAGGCGTAGGCCAGGTTGCCCACCATCAGGCTGATGCCGGTGGCGGGCAGCACCGTGCCCAGCAGCAGGCTGTCCGGGTAGCCGAGCACCCCGCGGCAGAGCCCGAGGATCAGCAGGGTCTGGATCAGGTTGTCGAGCCCCAGCCCCAGCAGGCCATCCAGGTCGCCGGCCACGAACCAGCGGGGGCCGCGGGGCGGCAGGGCGGTTGCGTTCATGGGGCTGGGCTGACGGCCGCGGCGCTCAGCGCCCACAGGCGCCCGCAGGCTGCAGCGTCGCGGGCCGCCGGGGGCATGCGGCAGGGCGCGGGGTGGCCCTTGAGGTTGGCCGGGCCGCCCGGGCCGTAGAACACGCCCGGCTGGGCCTGCGGCGCCGTGGCGGCAAACAGCTGCGGCAGGGCCCCCATGGCGGCGCTCTGGAACAACGGATCCATCAGCCGGTAGGCCAGGGCCTCCAGCCGCGAGCCGCGCGACGCCACCGAGGTGGGTTGCAGGTTGGTGCGGGCCAGGCCGGGATGGGCCACCAGCGACTGCACCGTGCTGCCGGCGGCGTTCAGCCGGCGCTGCAGCTCCAGGGCCGTCATCACATTGGCCAACTTGCTCTGCCCGTAGGCGCCCCAGGGGTCGTAGCGCCGCTCGGATTGGAGGTCGTCGAACTGGATGCGGCCGAAGTAGGCGGCCCCGGAGCTCACGTGCACCACCCGGGCGCCCGGCCGCTGCTCCAGCAGGGGCAGCAGTGCTTGGGTGAGGGCGAAATGGCCCAGATGGTTCACCGCCAGCTGCAATTCATGGCCCTGGGCGCTGCGCTGCAGCGGCGGCGCCATCACGCCGGCGTTGTTGATCAACAGGTCGAGGCCGCTGTGGGCCGCGGCCACGGCGCTGGCGGCGCGGCGCACGCTCTCCAGGTCCGCCAGGTTGAGCTCCAGGGGCTCCAGGCCGCTCAGCCCCTCCGCCGCCAGCTGGGTTGCGGTTTGCTCCGCTTTGGCCCGGCTGCGGCAGGCCAGCAGCACCGTGGCCCCCTGGGCCGCCAGGGCCCGAGCTGTCTCCAGCCCCAGGCCGCTGTTGGCGCCGGTCACCAGGGCGGTGCGGCCCGCTTGGGCAGGAATCTGCGCGGTGGTCCAGGTCACAGGGTCGATCCAGGCGCCGGCGGGGCTCAGTCTTCCGGGAACAGCAGCGTCGCCAGTTCGTCGGGATCCACGTCGTAGACGCGGGCCAGGCTGGTTTCGATGGCGGCGGTGACCTCGCCCGGCAGGAAGCGCATGGCGCTCAGGGCGTCATCGGCGATCTCATCGGTGAGCAGCTTGTCGCCGCCGAGCTTTTCATCGTTGATCACCGCCATCACCCAGCTCTGGTAGGCGTAGACCAGATCCGAGAACTCCAGATCCGGGTCGTTGAAATCCAGGGCCATGGCTGCGGGTGCCGCGTCTGTGTGCAGTCTGCCGGCTGGTGGGGAGGATGGGCACCATGACAACGGCATCCCCCGACCCCCTGGCCCTGCAGGCCACCCTGGTGGACTTCGCCTTGGCGGAGCTGGTGCGCCAGCACCGCAGCAGTTTTCAGCCCCTGTGGAGCGCCGAAAGCTGGGCCAAGTTGCTGATCTGGCTGGCCCTCAACTGCGGCTGCAGCGGCGATGAAGCGGGCCTCAAGGCCTTTGCGGCGGCCCTGGGCCCCGCCCAGACCGGCCGCATGCGCCGGGTGTTTTTTGAGCGCGAACTCGACGACCTCGACCTGCAGCTGATGGCCGATCCGGCCGAGCAGCAGCTGCTGGTGCTGCCCCAGGGCCCCGCCGATCTGGTGCTGCAGCCCGACGCCATCGCCCAGGCCCTGGAGCGGGTGGGGCTGGCGGAGCGGGTGGTGGCCGACCGCAGCCGTTGGCGGCGTCTGGAGGCCTTGGTGGCCATCCCCTGGCGCCAGGGGGAGCCATGCAGCTGATCGCCCGCTACCGCAACGCCGGCTACGGGGCCCTGGCCGATGGGGTGATGGCCTTCTTTGACCGGCGGCCCGACCTGCAGCGGCCGGGGGTGGCCTTTGGACCCGACGGCAACGCTGAACCGGCCAAGGTGTCGACCGACATCAGCCTGGTGGCCATCGACCGCTCCGATGCGGAGGCGTTTGCCCTGGCGGAGGTGATCCTGCGGGGGGTGTCGGCGGCCCTGGACCAGTACCTCAAGGAGCGGCCGCTGTTCCGCAGCTGCTGCCCCGAGCAGGAGCTGTTTGTGAACCCGATCTTCAACCTGCAGCGCTACGCCCCGGGTGAGGGCTTCCGCCGCTGGCACTGCGACTGGACCATCAGCGAGGAGGCCACTGAGCCGGTGCATCGTGTGCTGGCCTGGATCCTCTACTGCGACACCGTGCCGGAGGGGGGCACGGAGTTCCACTGGCAGCAGCACCACGAGCAGGCCGAGCGGGGCAAGCTGGTGATCTTCCCGGCCGGGCCCTCCCACATCCACCGGGGCCGGGTGAGCCACGACCACAGCAAAACGATCGCCACCGGCTGGATCAACGCCGGCAGCCGCGCGGGCTACCTGCGCAGGTTGGCGTCGGGCTGATCGCCGGGGGATGCGGCGATGTGTTGCACCTGCTGGGGGAAGGGAATCTCGATGCCGTGTTGTTTGAACGCGGTCCAGATCGCCTGGTTCACCTCGCTGCAGATGCCCACGTTGTCCATCGGGTTGGCGATCCAGAAGCGCAGGGCGTAGTTGATGGCCGAGTCGCCGTAGCTGAGCAGCAACCCCTTGGGGGCGGGTTGCTTGAGCACCCGCGGCACCGAGAGGGCGGTGGCCTCCAGCAGGGCGATCACCGCGGATGGGTCGTGGTGGTAAGCGGCCCCCACGCTCACCTGGCTGCGGCGCATGCGGTCGCTGGCGGTGTAGGTGGTCGCGGCTTCGGTGAAGAACACCTGATTGGGGATCAGCAGCTCGGCGTTGTCGCGATCCCGCCAGAGCAGGGTGGCCCGCAGCCCCAGCTTGCGCACTTCGCAGGGGTCGCCATCGATCATCAGCACCTCCCCCGGGCGCACCGAGCCTTCGAACAGCAGCCACAGGCCGCTCACGAAATTGGAGAACACCTCCTTGACGCCAAAGCCCAACCCCACCGACAGGCCCCCCGCGATGGCGAGCAGGGCCGTGGCGTTGAAGCCCACATGGAAGGCGATCGCCATGATCCCAATTCCCACCACCGAGTAGCGCAGGATCAGCTCCAGGGCCTTGCGGCTGCCCTCACTGATGCCGAGAAATCGATGCGCCAGCCAGGCCATCGCCGCCGCGGGCGGCCCGGAGCCCAGCAGCAGCAGGTAGATCACCAGCAGCGAGCCGAACACCTTGCCCAGCTCAATCGAGGTGCCAAACAGCTGGCCCACGGGGATCACCGCCAGGTCGCTGATGCTGTCGAGCTTGTTGATCAGCGCCAGGGTGGCGACGAGCAGGTACAGCGGCCGCAGCAGCCGGCTGAACAGTTGATGCACCCGCTCCTGGGGTAACCAATGCCGCAACAACAGCTCCAACAGCTGCAGCAGGTTCCAGCCCAGCCAGAGGGCGGCTAGGAATTGCAGCAGGCCATGGGCGTGTCGGTGTGTCGGAAGCAGCAGGCTGAATGCCAGCGTCAGGCCTGGGCCAGCGATGGCCAGCAGCAGGTTGTTCCACCTTCGCCGCAGGCCCATGGATTCGATGCGGGGCCGCAGCAGCCGCCGCATCAAGAGCACCGCCGCCACGAAGGTCAGCAATTGCAGCAGCACGTCGCTGCGCTCCAGATACCCCACCCAGCCCAGGGCTTCGCGCACCAGATCCCTCATTGCGGCCTCCGCAGGATCGCGATCAGGCGCTCCGTGGCCAGATCCGGTTCCAGCAGGCCGAACAGCACCGGCGTCATCACCTCCGTTTCCACCTCACGCAGGCGCATGTCGTCCTGGTGCACGTCCGCCAGCAGTTGCTCAGCCCCGCGTGCCTGCTGGCGTGCTTGCACCATCGCCGCCAACACACTGGAGCTCTGCACCGGAATGCTCACGTGGGGGTTGGCGGGCAGGAAGCTGAGGGTGTCGAGGGTGAAGCCGCGCTGCACCAGCGGCCCCACGCTGAAACGGATCAAGTCCAGGCTCATCGCCCGTTGGGCGGCACTGGAGTTGCGCCCCAGGGCCAGCACCCGCAACCGGTTGACGGGGCTGGAGGCATGGGCGGTGCCATTGGGCAGTGGGCTGACCCCAAGGTGGGGGCCCAGCTTGCGCCGCAACAGATCCAGTTCGCCGCTGCTGCAGCTCACCCAGGCCAGGCTGCCCCGGCCCAGGCTGTGGCGCAGGTCGGTCTGGGAGGGCATGAAGGTCACCCGCTGTTGATCGCTCGCCGCCTGCAACCAGGTGAACCAGCTGCGGATTTGAGCCCGTTCCAGGGGGGTGGGTTGGCGCCCCAGGGCCGCTGCGGTGAGCCCTGGAATGGCGCCGAAGGCCCCGGCGGTCCACACCAGCTGGCGGGTTTCCATCGCTAGGCCCACCGGCACGCCGGCGGCGCTGGTCTCCAACAGGCCACTCAAGCTGGTGGGGGGAGCTTGCAGTTGGCGCTTGTCGTAGCAGGCCAGCTGGGGGAAGAGGATGAGGGGCTGGCCCGCCACCTGGCCGCGGCGGTTGCGCACGCGGTTCAACAGTTCAGGGCTGCTGTTTTGGCGCAGCTCGGGGGTTTCCGGCATGGGATCCACCAGGCCCGCCTCCAGCAGGCTGTTGGCACTGTCGCCACCGGTGAACACCAGGTCGGGCCCCAGGCCGGCCCGGTCCCTGATCTGCAGGTGCCGGCGCAGTTGGCCCTCCGGGTAGAGCGACAGCTGCACCAGCACGTTGGGGTGGAGGCGCCGGAAGTCGCGAATCAGCAGGCTGAAGCGCTGGCGAAACAGGGCCGCGTTCTCGCTGCTGAGGTTGTTTTCGTCCTGAACGCCCACCGCCACGTAGAGCATCACGGGCAGCCGCTGGCGCCATGGCAGGCACCCCCCCAGCAGTGCCGCCAGGCCAACAAGGCCCGTCAGGCCCGCCAGGGCCCTGCGGGGTCGTCGATTGGGCAGACCAGGCAGGCCCACGGCACGCCCCAGCTGGGCTGATCATCCCCCAGGCCAGGCCCTTTTGCGAGCATGGCCCGATTGCCCGTGCCCGCCGCCGTGACCGACGCCCTGCCCAAGACCTACGACCCGGTGGGCACCGAGGCCCGCTGGCAACGGGCCTGGGAGCAGAGCGGCGCCTTCCACCCCGATCCCGCCGCCCCCGGTGAACCGTTCTCGGTGGTGATCCCGCCGCCGAACGTGACCGGCAGCCTGCACATGGGCCATGCCTTCAACACGGCTCTGATCGACACGGTCGTGCGCTTCCAGCGCCTCCAGGGCAAGAACGTGCTGTGTCTGCCCGGCACCGACCATGCCTCGATCGCGGTGCAGACCATCCTCGAGCGGCAGCTCAAGGCGGAGGGCCTGCGCAAAGAGGACCTGGGCCGTGGGGCCTTCCTGGAGAAGGCCTGGCAGTGGAAGGCTGAAAGCGGCGGCACGATCGTGGGCCAGCTGCGGCGC
>RHBP01000057.1 GCA_010030955.1 Synechococcaceae bacterium WBB_10_009
AGGTTGTTCACGTTGAAGGCAGGGATGCCGTAGCCGTTTTCAGCGGCGTGGTCGAGCAGCAGCCGAAGCGGAACGAGCGCCATGGGGGGAAACCGTGTTGGGAATGCGGGGGATCCTACCCGGAGCCTTTTCAGGGGCTCACCGGCGTCAGAGCGTCTGCTTCAAGCCGCTGTCGGCCGCCTGCAGCGCCCCGTCGCACACCCGTTGGCTCGCACACCCGTTGGCTGAGCACCGCTTCCCCGAGCCCCGGCACCATGGGGCGCCGCTCCAGGGCCGCTTCCGCCCACCACTGGATCAGCCGCCGCACCGGCGCCACGCGGCCATCGGGCCAGGTGCTGGCGAAGGCCAGGGCGGGATCGGGGGCCAGCTCCAGGCGCTCGCCCCCGGCGCGGGAGCGCCACAGCTGGAAGCCGTGCACGTAGTCGGCCTGGTTGGGGGAGCCCAACACCAGGCTGCCGTCGCTGCCATACACCTCGATCCAGTAACCGCGGCCGGGCCGGGTCACCGCCGCCAGGCTCACCTGGGCCGGCACGCTGAGGCTGGCGCCTGTGTCCAGCTCCAGTTGCAGCAGGGCGATGTCCTCGGCATCCACGGCGCCCATGCGGCCGCTGCCGTCCGCCAGGGGGCGCTCCGCAATGGCGGTGCTGCGCAGGGCGCTCACCGCCCGGGTGGGGCCCAGCAGCCAGTGCAGGGTGTCGAAGGCGTGGGTGCCCAGGGAGCCCAGCACCCCACCGCCGGCGGCCCGTTGGGAATACCAGTTCCAGGGGCGGCTGGCGTCGGCGCGGCTGCCCATCAGCCAATCGAGTTTCACCAGCCAGGGCTCCCCCACGGCCCCCTGCCGCAGCAGCGCCGCCAGCTGCTGGAAGGCGGGCACGGCCCGGTATTCGAAATCCACCGCCACGGTGACCCCGGCGGCCAGGGCCTGGCGCTGCAGCGCCTCGATCTGGCTGGCCTCGAGGGCCACCGGTTTCTCCAGCAGCAGGTGCTTGCCGGCGGCGATGGCGGCCTGGGCCAGGGCAAAGCGGGGCTCCGGGGGCGTGGCGATCACCAGGGCCTGCACGCGCGGGTCGTCGAGCAGGGCTTCGTAGCGCTCAAAACCCAGCAGGCCCGAGGCGGCGCAGGCCTGCTGCAGCCGCTCGGGCCGGTGGTGCCACAGGGCCACCGGTTCGGTGAGCGGGCAATCCCGCAGCGCCGGCAGGTGCACCTTTTCGCCGAACCCCAGGCCCACCAGGGCCACCCCCAGGGGCCGTTGGGGTGCGGGCTGGCTTGGGGCTGCTGCGGTCACAGGGCTGGGTGGGGGCTGATCAGGAGCCTGCCAGCAGGTCGACACCGGCGGCGCACACCGCCTGGATGGTGGCCTCGATCAGGCCATCGCCGGCGGCCACCTGCCAGCTGCTGCCCCATTGGGGAATGCCGTTGATCGAGGTGTCACGGAAGAGGTCCTGGCCGCAGTCGATCTCCATCACGTACAGCTCGCCGTTCTTCTCGTTGGGGGGTGCCGGCTGAAAGCGGCTGAGCACCGTGAGGTTGCCGTTGCGGTTCACGCGCAGGCTGCCCGCATCCCACCACTGGCGGCCCTCATCGCTGGCGGGCAGCTCATGCCAATCCACCGGGCCGGCCCAGGCGGGGGCCATGGGGACCACCGGGGTCAGCCAGAGCAGCAGGGCGGTGGCGAGGGCGGTGGCGAAGGCCGCCAGGAGCCGTGCCATCAAGCGGCCACCGGCTTGGCGCAGCCGTGGATCGCCATCAGGCTGGCCAGGGTGCTGCGCAGCTTGGTGCGGGGCACGATGTGGTCCACGAAGCCGTGGTCGCGCAGGTATTCGGCGGTCTGGAAATCCTCCGGCAGCTTTTCGCGCAGGGTCTGCTCGATCACCCGCCGGCCGGCGAAGCCGATCAGGGCTTTTGGCTCCGCCAGGATCAGGTCGCCGAGCATGGCGAAACTGGCGGTCACCCCTCCGGTGGTGGGGTGGGTCAGCAGCGGCAGGTAGAGCAGGTTGGCCTGGCGGTGCCGGTCGAGGGCGCCGGAGATCTTGGCCATCTGCATCAGCGAGAGCATCCCCTCCTGCATGCGGGCGCCGCCGGAGGCGCACACGATCAGCACCGGATAGCGGCGGGCGGTGGCCTCCTCCACCAGGCGGGTGAGCTTCTCCCCCACCACCGAGCCCATGGAGCCGCCCATGAAGCGGAAATCCATCACCCCCAGGGCCAGGGGGCGGCCCTCCACGCGGCAGAGGCCCGTGATCACGCCATCCTTGAGGCCGGTGGTGCGTTGGCTGTCGCGGATGCGGTCGGCGTAGCTGCGGCGGTCCTTGAAGGCGAGGGGGTCGGTGGGGGCGAGGTCGGCATCGAGCTGCTCGAAGCTGCCCTCATCGGCAATCAGGCGGATGCGCTCCTCGCTGAAAATGCGGTGGTGGTAGCCGCAGCCGCTGCAGACGCTGGCGTTGGCGGCCAGATCCTTGCGGTACACCACCAGGCCACACTCCGGGCATTTGCTCCAGAGGCCGTCCTCCTCATTCACCTCCTGGGCGTTGCGCACCGCCGGGGCGGTTTTGCGGCGGTCGGCGAACCAGTCGAACAGGGACATGCGGGCGGCCGGTGTCCGTGACACAGGGAAGTCAGTCCATTAAAGGGCGTTCCAGCCCAGCAGGCCCCCCAGTTGCTGCAGCCAGGGGCCGTTGCCGGCGCACCACACCGCCAGGCCGCCGCAGGCCAGAAACGGACCAAAGGGAACGGGCTGGCCCCGCTGCAACCGCCCGCTGGCCAGGCCGATCAGCCCCACGAGCGCCCCGCTGAACACCGCCAGCAGGGTGGCCAGCCCCAGGCCGGTGAGCCCCAGCCAGGCCCCCAGCAGGGCCGCCAGTTTCGCGTCGCCCAGCCCCAGGGCCGGCTTGCCCAGCAGCCGCTGGGCCAGGGCGCTGGTGGCCTCAAAGCCGAGCAGGCCGGCGCTGGCCGCCAGCAGGTGCCAGAACAGCAGGCTGCGGGCGGGGCCATCCCCCTGCAGGGCAGCCGCCCCGGCGGTGATCGCCAAGCCCAGCACCACCCCCCAGCGGCAGAGGGGTTCCGGCAGCCAGAGGTGGTCGAGGTCGATCAGCAGCAGCGGCACCAGCAGGGCCACCAGCACCCAGCCCGCCAGGGCCGTGAGCAGCGGCCGGGCCTCATCCCCGACGGAGGCCAGGGCGGTGGGGCTGGCCAGGGCCGCCGCCACGAACAGGCCCGCCACCAGCAGCTCCACCGCCGGATAGCGCACGGGGATGGCGGCCCCGCAGTGGCGGCAGCGGGCCCGCAGCAGCAACCAGCTCAGCAGGGGCAGGTTGTCGAACCAACGCAGGCCGGTGCCGCAGTGGGGGCAGTGGCTGCGGGGGCGCACCACCGATTCCTGCCGCGGCAGCCGCCAGGCCACCACGTTGAGGAAACTGCCCACGCAGGCCCCGAGCAGTGCAATCCACAGCAGCGGGAGGGCGTGCGGGGTCAGGGGGTTGAGCGGCATCGGCTCGCGGTCAGCTGCGCAGGGCGGAACGGCCGGGGCGGCTGCGGCCGGGGCGGCCACGCACCAGCTCCAGGGGGATGAATTGCTCGCTGGGGAGCAGCGCCGGCAGCTCAAACACCACCCGGCCTGAATCGGCGCGGGCGCCGGCTTCGGCGTTGGCGGCCATCACGATGCCCAGGGGCTCAGCGGCGCTGGAGCAGCGTTCCAAAAAGGCGTAGTAGATGCGCCGGGCCCGGGCGATGGCCTCGGCGCTGTTGATGCGATCCCAGCGGGGTTGCATCGCCGCCGCCGACACCGGCGCCAAGCCCGCTCCGTGGATCACGAAGGAGGGCCCGCGCAGGGGGCTCGGTGGCGGGGGTGCTGCGAACGGAATGGGCCCGGCCTGTGGGTCCGTTGCGCCTCAGGTTAGGCGCCGCGGGGCATCAGGCCAGTTTCTTCTCCTCGATCATGCGGTGGATGATCGGGGTGAGGATCAGTTCCATGGCGAAGCCCATCTTGCCGCCGTCCACCACGATCGAGGTGGGGCTGGACATGAACGAATCGTGGATCATGTCGAGCAGGTAGCGGAAGTCGATCCCCCACTTCTCGCGGGCGCCCTTGCGGAAGTGGATGATCACGAAGCTTTCATCCGGGGTGGGGATGTTCCGGATCATGAACGGGTTGGAGGTGTCCACGGTGGGCACCCGCTGGAAGTTGATGTCCGTCTGGCTGAACTGCGGGCAGATGTGGTTGATGTAATCCGGCATGCGGCGCAGGATCGTGTCCACCGTGGCCTCGGCCGAATAGCCGCGTTCGTGGTTGTCGCGGGCGATCTTCTGGATCCACTCCAGGTTCACGATCGGCACCACGCCCACCAGCAGGTCCGCCAGGCTGGCCACGTCGTAGCCGTCGCCCTTCACGCCGCCGTGCAGGCCTTCGTAGAAGAGCAGGTCGGTGCCCGAGGGGATGTCTTCCCAGGGGGTGAACTGGCCGGGCTCGAGGTTGGTGCCGAGCCGCGCGTTGTGCTCAGCGGCCTCCTCCACGGAGTGCAGGTAGTAGCGCTTCTGGCCGCCGCCGGTTTGGCTGTAGCTGCGGAACAGCTCTTCGAGCTTGTCGAACAGGTTGGCCTCGGGGCCGAAGTGGGAGAAGTTCTCCCCCTTGGCCAGGGCTGCGGCCATGGCCTGCTTCATGGGGCCGCGCTCGTAGCGGTGGTAGCTGTCGCCCTCCACCACCGCCGGGGTGATGCCTTCGCGCTTGAAGATGTGCTCAAAGGCGCGTTTCACGGTGCTCGTTCCTGCGCCGGAGGAACCGGTGACAGCCACAACCGGGTGACGCTTCGACATGCGCAGGATCCGCAGAACTGCGGCGAGTTTGGCAGGTCGCGGCCCCGGCTCAGCCCTCCAGGGCCGCCAGCAGGTGATCGCCCATGGCGCGGCAGCCCACCAGGGTGCAACCTTCGGCCATCAGATCCCCGGTGCGCAGGCCCTGGGCCAGCACCCGATCCACCGCCTGCTCCAGGTCGGCGGCGGCGGCCTCCTGGTTCAGCCCCACCCGCAGCAGCATGGCGGCGCTGAGCACCATGGCCATCGGGTTGGCCTTGTCCTGGCCGGCGATGTCGGGGGCGGAGCCGTGGATGGGCTCAAACAGCCCCGGCCCGCTCGAGCCGAGCGAGGCCGAGGGCAGCATGCCGATCGAGCCGCTGAGCATGGCGGCCTCATCGCTGAGGATGTCGCCGAACAGGTTGCTGGTGAGCAGCACGTCGAACTGGCGGGGGTTGCGCACCAGCTGCATGGCGGCGTTGTCCACATACATGTGGCTCAGCTCCACGCTGGGGTAACTGGTGGCATGCAGGGCCTCCACCCGGTCGCGCCAGAGCTGGCTCACATCCAGCACGTTGGCCTTGTCGACGCTGCAGAGGCGGCCGCTGCGCTGTTGGGCCAGGTCGAAGCCCACCTTGGCGATGCGGTCGATCTCATCGTCGAAGTAGGCCATGGTGTTGAAGCCGCGGATGCGGCCCTCGGCCTCCACCCGCCCCTTGGGGGTGCCGAAGTACACGCCGCCGGTGAGCTCCCGCACCACCAAGAGATCCACCCCCTCGATCACCTCCCGCTTGAGGGTGGAGGCGTCGATCAGGGCCGGAATGATCTTCACGGGCCGCAGGTTGGCGAACAGCCCCAGGCCGGCCCGCAGCCCCAGCAGGCCGGTTTCCGGCCGCTGCTCCCGCGGCAGGGTGTCGTATTGGGGGGAGCCGATGGCCGCCAGCAGCACCGCATCGGCCTGCCGGCAGGCCTCCAGGGTGCTGGCGGGCAGGGGCTCGCCGGTGGCATCGATGGCGCAGCCGCCCATGGGCTGCTCGTTGTAGATCAGCTCAAAGCCGTGGCGGCGGCTCACCGCATCCAGCAGCTGCCGGGCCACCGCCGTGATCTCCGGCCCGATGCCATCGCCGGGGAGCAGGGTGATCCGGTAGCTGGTCATGGTGGAGGTGCCCCGCGGGATCCGGGGCGCGCAGGCGTGGCGCGAGGCTACGTGCCGGTGCGGGCCCCCTCAGGGGGTGCGCCCCTTCTCCAGCTGGCGGATGGCCTTGGTGAGCTCGGGCAGCTTGTTGAAGGCGGCGGAGCAGCGCAGCCAGAGGCGGTTGGGGATGGCGGGGTAGCCGCTCACCACCTCGCCGGCGCCCACTTCGCCGTGGATGCCCGATTTGGAGGAGGCGATCGAGCGGTCGCCCATCACCGCCTTGTTGGCCAGGCCCACCTGGCCCGCCAGGATCACGCCGTTGCCCAGGCGCGCCCCGCCGGCGATGCCCACCTGGGCCGCCAGGGCACAGCCCTTGCCGGTGGTCACGCCGTGGCCCACGTGCACCAGGTTGTCGATCTTGGTGCCGGCGCCGATGCGGGTTTCACCCACCGACGGCCGGTCGATGGTGCTGCCGCAGCCCACCTCCACGCCGTCCTCCAGCACCACCAGGCCGGTTTGGGGCATCTTGCGCCAACCGCTGGCGGTGGGCACAAAGCCGAAGCCTTCGCTGCCCACCACGGCGTTGGAGTGCACCACGCAGCCGCGGCCGAGGCGCGCACCGGGGTGCAGCACGGCGCCGGAATGCAGCTCACAGCCGTCGCCGATCTGCACGTCGTCGTAGATCACCACGTGCGGATGGATGGTGCAGCCGCTGCCGATCTGCACCTGGGCCCCGATCACGCTGAAGGCGCCCACATGGCTGCCCATGCCCACCACGGCGGAGGGGTCCACCACGGCGGAGCCGTGGATGCCGGGGGGCTTGGGTTGGCGGGGGTAGAGGGCGTCGAGGGCCTCGGCGAAGCCGAGCCGCGGATCCGCCAGGGCGATCCAGGCCATGCCGGCGGCGCTGGCCTGGGCCTGCAGGGCGGCGGCCTCCTCCCCTTTGGCGGGCAGCAGCAGCGCCGTGGCCCGGCTGGCGGCCAGGGCCGCCGCCAGGGCATTGCCCGGCTCGAGGAAGCTGAGCTGGCCGGCCTGGGCCTGGTCGAGGGCGGCGGCGGATTGCAGCTCCGGGTCGTGGCCCAGGTGGTGGGCCAGGGCGGCGCTGCCCAGTCCGCCGCCGGCCTGCACTTCGCTGAGGCGGTTGAGCAGGTCGCTGAAGCGCATGGAACCCCGGGCCGTCGGCCGGATCGTAGGGCCGCTGGCTAGGGGATCAGCACCAGCTGATCGCGGTGCACCACCAAGCCCCGCTGCCCTTTGCAGCGCTGCAGCTCGCCGCTGTCCATGGCGCTGAGGCCGCGGGCCAGTTCACGGCCATCGAGGCTGAGCACCCGCACCGGATCGTGGCGGTTGAACTCGCCCTCGAGGCCGTGCACGCCGGCGGCCAGCAGCGAGGCCCCCTGGCGCAGCAGGGCCCGTTCGGCGCCGGCATCCACGGTGATCGAGCCCTTGGGCACCAGGGCATGGGCCAGCCAGCCCTTGCGGTTGCTGAGGGGGGTGTCGCTGGCGCGGAACAGGGTGCCCACCGCCTCCCCCGCCAGCAGCTGCTCGAGCACCCGGGGGTCGCGGCCATCGGCCAGGCGCACCTGGATGCCACTGGCGGTGGCGATGCGGGCGGCCGCCAGTTTGGTGGTCATGCCGCCGGTGCCCCAGCGGCCCCCGCCCTTGGCGGCGCCGCTGAGGGCCTCCAGTTCCGCCAGGCTGTTCACCACCGGGATCGGCCGGGCCTCGGCATCGCTGCGCGGATCACCGCTGTAGAGGCTGTCGATGTCGGTGAGCAGCACCAGTTCATCGGCGCCCACCGCCACCGCCACCAGGGCCGAGAGGGTGTCGTTGTCGCCGAAGCGCAATTCCTCGGTGGCCAGGGTGTCGTTTTCGTTGATCACCGGGGTCACCCCCCAGGCCAGCAGCTGCTCGAGGGTGCGGCAGGCGTTTTGGTAGCGGTTGCGGGAGCCCAGGTCGCTGCGGGTGAGCAGCACCTGGGCCACGCAGCGGCCGTGGCGGGCGAAGGCCTGGTCGTAGAGGGTCATCAAGCGGCCCTGGCCCACGGCGGCGGCGGCCTGCAGGGCCTCCAGCTCGCTGGGGCGCTGGCCGTGGCCGAGGGCATGGCAACCCAGCCCCACGGCGCCGCTGGTCACCAGCACCACCGGCTCCTCGCGGCCCCACAGCCCGCTGAGGCTGGCGGCCAGGTCGCCGATCACCGCCGCGGTGCCGCGCTCCGGCGTGCCCCGCAGCAGGCTGGTGCCCACCTTGATCACCCGGCGGGTTCCCATCTCAGGTGAGCGGTGCCCCCGTGAGCCGCGCCAGCCGCACCTCAAGCCGCTGCCAGCGGTCGTGGCGGCAGGGTTCCCCCTGGGCGTTCACCGGCTTCACCAGCACCGTGAACAGGCCCAGGCGGTTGCCCGCCAGCACGTCGGTGAACACCCGGTCGCCCACCAGGGCCACCTGGGATGCGGGCAGGTTGAGCCCATCCAGCACCCGCCGCAGGGCACCGCGCCGCGGTTTGCCGGCGCTGGTGGTGAAGGGCACCCCCAGCCGGGCGGCGACGCCACCGATGCGGCTGCGGGAGGGGTTGTTGCTGAACAGGTGCAGGGGAAGGCGGCCCTGGGCCTGCCGCAGCCAGCGCTCCATGGCCGGCGGCAGCTCCGAGCCGCGGTGGGGCAGCAGGGTGCGGTCCACATCCAGCACCAGGGCGCGGATGCCGCGCTCCAGCAGCTGCTCGAGGGGCAGCTCCGCCAGGGTGCCCTGGGCCACCCAGTTGGGTTGCAGCAGCTCGGTGAGGCTGGTGCGGGTGATGGTGGCGCTGGTCACGGTGGTGGCCCCTCAGTCGTCGCCGAGGTCGCGCTCATCCAGTTCGGCTTCGATGCGGGGCTGCACCCGTTCGAATTCCTCACCCTCCACCAGCACCCCTTCGCCGTTGGCCATGCGGGCCACCACAAAGAAGGGGTCGAGGGGGATGAACAGCCCGTATTCCTGCTCCTCGTGGCGGAATTGGATCAGCATTTCGTAGAGGTCGCTGTCCCCGTCCTCGTCGTCCTCATCGAGCTCCTCCTCCAGTTCTTCGGGGTCCGGCTCCTCCAGTTCACCGCTCACGGTGAGGGTCACGGCGGAGCGCACCAGGGTGAGGTCGTGCTCCTGCAGCACCACGTCCGCCACCGAGAGGATCGGGCCGGCGCCATCGAGCTCCTCGATCACCTCATCCTCGCCGTCGTCATCGGCGGCGATCTTCACCAGGCACACCGGGGTGTCCACGGGGGTGAGCAGGGCGTAGTCCTTGCCGTCGAGGGGGATCAGCTGCTCCAGGAAGCACAGCAGCTGCCGGCCGGCGGCATCGCGCACCAGCACGGTGGGCACATCCCCGGAGCCGTTGCTGCTGGGGGTGTCGGAGCTCATGGGGCGGATGCGAATGCCCTCAGGATGCCTGGGCGCCTGGCCCCTGGCCAATGGCGGGGGTCGCCGCGGCGACCGGCAGGGGTTCGGGGCCGTCCTGCAACCACTGCCGCAGCAGCAGTGCGGCGGCGGCGCTGTCGAGGGCACCGCTGCGGTCGCCCTGGAGGCCATGGGCTTCGGCGGCGGCCCAGCTGCTGCTGTGCTCGTTCACCAGGGCCAGGGGCAACGCCAGGCTGCGGGCCAGGCGCTCGCCGTAGCGGCGGCAGTGCTCCGCCTGCTCGGTGGGCCGTTGCGCCGCATCCAGGGGCAGGCCCACCACCAGGGCCTGGGCGCGGCGCTGGTGGGCGAGGGCCCGCAGTTGCTCGAGGTCGGCGCTGTAGCGGCCGCGCCTTAGGGCCGTGAGCGGCGTCACACTGATCCCCAGGGGATCGCAGCCGGCCAGGCCGATGCGGCGGCGCCCCACATCCAGCGCCAGCACCGATCGGGGTGCGGGGGCCGGCACTCAGCGCCCCAGGGGCGTGGGGATGGGCCGTTGCCGGGGTTGCAACTGCCCCAGCACCGCCTCCAGCCGCTGGGCCATGGCCTGGGTTTGCTGGGGGGCGTGGCGGCGCCAGACACTGCGGGCCATCAGCACCTCCTCCCCCTCCGGTGCCATGCCGAGGTCCTGGAGCCAGGCGCCCCGCTCGGCATCGAGGTTGTCGCAGCGCACCAGCACCTGCTCCGCCCCGGCGGCGGCCTGCTCCAGCAGCAGCTGCAGCGGTGCCCCGAGCAGGTGGCCCCAGCCGGGGTGGAGGCTGAGTTCGATCTCCACCACGGACCGCTGGCCCAGGCGCAACCGCCGCGCCCCAGCCACCGCCTGGCGGCGGCTGGCATCCACCAACATCAGGCTGGGCTGCTCGCTCTGGTCGAGCAGGTCGTCGACGCTGCGGTCGAGCAGTTGGCGCAGCTGGGCCGGCAGCACCGCCTGCTCCAGTTGCCAGAGGGTGGCGGCGCTGCGGCGGTTGAGGCGCGTGAGCTGCAGCTCGCTGGGCAGGCTGGCGGGGTTGAGCTGGGCGGCTTCGGCGGGGGGCTCCCAGCGCCACAGGGTTTCGCGCCGCAACGGTTGGAAGCCCAGTTGCCGCAGGGCCGCCAGGCGCACGTTGTCGGTGTTGGCGCTGCTGGCGATCCAACTGGCGGCACCGCGGCTGCGTTGGATGGCGGCCCGCACCAGGGCGGCTTCGATC
>RHBP01000058.1 GCA_010030955.1 Synechococcaceae bacterium WBB_10_009
AGATGTGTATAAGAGACAGGAGCCGGACGATGCGCAATGGTTCACCGTGACTGCGACAGGAACCTACGGGAAACCGACGTTTCAACTCGTCAACGTCTCCCAAAACGGCGCGGCCGGATACGACGTGGTCACGCCGCTCACGCTGCAAGACGGGCGCGTCGTCGTCGTCAATCGCGGATTCCTCCCGCTGGCCGAACCAATGCCGACCGACGTCGCGGGTCGACAAGTGACCGTGATCGGACGTGTTCGCGTGTCGGACACCAAGCAGTTCGGCGAGATCGACAACTCCGCACAGTCGGACCTCATCGAGATCCAGCGGATCGACCTGCAGATCCTCGATGACGGCCGCGTCACCGATGGGCAGGGGCGCACGGTGGATTTCACCAACACGGTGCTGATCCTCACCAGCAACATCGGCAGCGCCTCCATCCTCGACCTGGCCGGCGACCCCGCACGCCACAGCGAGATGGAAGCGCGGGTGAACGAAGCCCTGCGGGCCCACTTCCGCCCGGAGTTCCTCAACCGGCTCGACGAAACGATCATCTTCCACAGCCTCAAGCAGGAGGAACTGCGGCAGATCGTGGAGCTGCAGGTGCAGCGGCTGGCCAAACGGCTGCAGGAGAAGAAGCTGGGCCTCGAGCTCAGCACCGCCGCCCTCGATTGGCTGGCCGGTGTCGGCTACGACCCGGTGTATGGCGCCCGCCCCCTCAAGCGGGCCATCCAGCGCGAGCTGGAAACCCCGATCGCCAAGGGGATCCTGGCGGGCACATTCACCGGGGGCCACACCGTGGCCGTGGAGGCGCAGGGGGAGGGACTGCAGTTCAGCCAGCGCGACCCCGCCCGCCTGCCGGTGCTGGTTTAAGCCAGAGCACTCAGGCCAGAAGGGCATCGATCCGCTGGGCCAGCTCCAGATCAAAGCTGGAGAGGCCTCCGGTGTCGTGGGTGGTGAGCTCGATCGCCACCCGGTTCCACACATTGCTCCATTCGGGATGGTGGCCCATCGCCTCGGCGATCAGGGCCACCTTGGCCATGAAGCCAAACGCCTCCACAAAGTCGGCGAAGCGCAGCTCACGGCGCAGCTTGCCGTTGGCCAGCTGCCACTGGGGCAGCAGCTGCGGCAGCTGGGCGATCTGGGCGTCGGTGAGGGGGATGGCGGCCATGGCGGAAGCGCTGGTGAACCCAGCCTGGCTCACCCGGCGACCGTCACCTACTCCCCCATCAGGTGCAGGCTCAGCTGGCGGTGGTGGCCGCGGGTGCGGTGCTCCCACAGGTACACCGCCTGCCAGGTGCCCAGCACCAGGCGGCCCTGGTCGAATGAGAGCCCCAGGCTGGTGGTGGTGAGGGCGGTGCGGATGTGGGCCGGCATGTCGTCGGGGCCTTCGTCGTCGTGGGCGTAGGGCTCCTGCAGGCCCCCCTGGGGCACCAGCGCCCGCAGGTAGGTGGTGAGGTCGTTCAGCACCCGCGGGTCGGCGTTTTCGTTGATGGTGAGGGAGCAGGAGGTGTGCAGAGCCACCAGCTGCAGCAGCCCCTGCCGCAATCCGCTGCTGGAGAGTTCGTGCTGGAGCATCCCCGTGAGATCGGTGAACCCTTCGCCGCGGGTGGTCACCGTGAGGCGGCACAGGTGCTGTCGCAGCATGAAAAGGCGGGGCAACCCCCTTAGCTTGGCGAGAGAACGCCCACCCCGACCATGCGCGTGTTCACCAGCCCCCTGCTGGCCGGCCTAACCCTCGCCGCCCTCGGCGCCCTGCAGACCCCCGCCCAGGCCCAACGGGTGGTGCCCAAACTCGGCACCCTCTGCCCCTTGGGCTATGTGGACACCCTCAACGGCAAGTGCTCCACCCTCGGGTTGATGACCTACACCGTGAAGCCCACCAACGGCCAGGCCTGCCCTGAGGGCTGGATGAACGTGGGCGGTGGCTACTGCCGCCAGAAGTGAGCACCACCACGGCAGCGGCACCCCAGCTGACGCTCCTCTACGACGGGGCCTGCCCCCTCTGCCTGCGGGAGGTGCGCTTCCTGCGCCAGCGCGACACGCGCCTGCATGGCGCAGCCCCACGGCTCGCCTTTGTCGACGTGGATGCGGCGGACTACAACCCCGCCGACCACGGCGGCATCAGCTACCGCGACGCCATGGGCCGCATCCACGCCCTCGATGCCCATGGCCGGGTGCTCACCGATGTGGCCGTGTTCCGCGCCGCCTACCGCCTGATCGGCCTGGGCTGGCTCTACGCCCCCAGCGGCTGGCCGGGCCTGCGCCAGCTCAGCGATGGCCTCTACGGCCTCTGGGCCCGCTGGCGGCTGGCGGTCACCGGGCGCCCCAGCCTCGATCAGCTCTGCAGCTGCCGCGGCAGCGCCGGCTCAGAAGCGATGCAGGATCAGCCGTGAGGCCAGTTGGGTGTCCAGCAGCAACAGCAGCAACCCACCCATCAGGCTGACCATCGCCAGCACAAAACAGCCCACCACGATCGGGGTCAGATCCACCACGGTGATCGCCCCGAGGAAGGTCACCGCCACCACCGCCGACACCAGCACCCCGGTGATCGTCACCAGGGTGCTGGCGCGGGTGAGCAGGGCCATGCGCCGGCGCAGCAACTGCAGGTCGCCGGCGGCGGTGGCTTCGCCCTTCACCACCAGGGCCCGTTCGATCACGCGGGTGAGCCGCTGGCTGATCACCCCCAGCAGGCCGGCGATGGCGGTCAGCAGAAACACCGGCGCCACCGACAGCTGAATCGCCTTGGCCAGCCCCAGCAGCGGTGAACTGGAGGCGGTGAGGGCAGCAAACGGCAACGGCGGCATCAACCCAGCCCACGGACACGCCCCAGCAAACCGAGCCGAAGCGGCAACGTCGAGCCTGGCAACGTCGACCCTGAACCTGCCAACCTGAGGCCAGTCCCGAGGCGCCGCGATGACGCGCATCGACAGCCGTTACAGCGGCCAGCTGCGCTGCCACAGCCAGCACGGCCCCTCCGGCAGCACGCTGGAGACCGACGCCCCCACCGACAACCAGGGCCAGGGGGAGCGCTTCTCCCCCACCGACCTGGTGGCCACCGCCCTGAGCACCTGCATGCTCACGATCATGGGCATCGTGGCCGAACGGCACGGCCTCAACCTCGAGGGCACCGCCGCCCGGGTGGAGAAAACCATGACCAGCGAGGCCCCGCGGCGCATCGCCCAGCTCAGCGTGTGGGTGGAGCTGCCGGCGGGCCTGGAGCCCCAGCAGCGGGCCCTGCTGCAGCGGGCGGCGGAGAACTGCCCGGTGAAGCTCAGCCTCGAGGGCTGCGTGCCGATGGAGCTGCACTGGAGCTGATGGCGACCCCCCAGCACGGCAGCGCTTGGCAGCGGCTGCGGGAGCACCTGCACACCACCCAGCTGCTGGGGGGCATCCACAGCACCCTCTACTTCGACCAGAACACCGCCATGCCGGCGGCCGCCGGCGGCTGGCGCGGCGAGCAGCTGGCCCTGCTGGCGCAGCAGCTGCACGAACGCCAAAGCAGCCCCGCCTACGCCGAGCTGCTGGCCCAGGCGGAGGCGGAGCTGCCGGCCGATGCAGCGCCGGAGCACCACCACAACCTGCGCCTGCTGCAGCGCGAGCTGCGGCGGCAATCGAGCCTGGATGCGGCCCTGGTGGGGGAACTGGCCCAGGCCCAGGCCGAGGGCTATGGGCGCTGGCAGCAGGCCAAGGCCAAGGCGGAGTTCAGCCTGTTTGCCCCCGCCCTGGAGCGGTTGATCCGGCTGCGGCTGGAGCAGGCACGGCAGCTGGAGCCGGTGGAGCGCAGCGCCGCGGGCCAGCCCCGCAGCCCCTGGGAAATCCTGGCCCAGCCCTTTGAGCCCGACAGCTCCAAGGCGCAGCTGGCGGCGTTGCTGTTGCCCCTGGGGGAGAGCCTGCCGCCGCTGCTGGAGCGGGCCCGCAGCCTGCCTCCCGGCAGCGGCGAAGCCTGGGATCTGCCGGAGGCGGCGCAGCAACGGCTCTGCGACCAGCTGCTGGCGGAATGGGGCTACGACCCCGAGCGCTGCGCCCGGGCCCGCTCCCCCCATCCCTTTTCCTGCACCCTCGGCCCCAACGATTTCCGCATCACCACCCGGGTGGTGGCCGGCCAGCCGTTCTCGGCGTTCCTGGCCACCGCCCACGAGTGGGGCCACAGCCTCTACGAGCAGGGGCTGCCCCGCAGCGGCGAGCACTGGTTCCCCTGGCCCCTGGGGGAGGCCACCTCGATGGCGGTGCACGAGAGCCAGAGCCTGTTCTACGAAAACCGGCTGGCCCGCAGCAGCGCCCTGGCCCGGCGCTGGTACCCGCGCTTCCGCCAGGCCCTGGGCCGCGACCTGTGGGGCAGCGGCCAGGCCTTCTGGCGCGATCTCAATCCGATCGCCGCCGGCCTCACCCGGGTGGAGGCCGATGAGGTGAGCTACGGCCTGCACGTGCTGCTGCGCTACCGGCTGGAGCTGGCGCTGCTGGAGGAGGGCCTGCCGGTGGCGGAGCTGCCCGAGGCCTGGAACCGCGGCATGCAGGAGCTGCTGGGGATCAGCCCGGCCCACGATGCCGAGGGCTGCCTGCAGGATGTGCACTGGAGCGAGGGCCTGTTCGGCTACTTCCCCTCCTATGCCCTGGGCCACCTGATCAGTGCCCAGCTCAGCGCCAGCCTCGAGGCGGAGCTGGGGCCGATCGAAGGCTTGCTGGAGCAGGGCGACGACGCCCAGCTGGGCCAGTGGCTGCAGCGGCGCGTGTACCCCCTGGGCCGCAGCGTCAATGCCGCCGAGCTGGTGGAGCGGGTGAGCGGCCAGCCCTGGAGCGCCGAGCCTTTTCTGCGCTACCTGGGCGAGAAGCTGGAGCGGCTGGAGGCCGCCTGAACGCTCCGTAGGATGCCGCCCGATTCCCTGCGCCCACAGCCCCGATGGCGAACATCGACCACGCCCCGAGCCGCACGATGCTCAACCTGCTGCACGTGCTGCCGGCCTTCGCCGATGAGAGCGAGCTGCGCCTCAACGCCATCGTGGAGCTGAACAGCAACACGATCAACAAATACGAGCTGATCACCGAAACCGGCCACCTCAAGCTCGATCGCGTGGGCTACTCCTCCCTGGCCTATCCCTTCGCCTACGGCTGCATCCCCCGCACCTGGGATGAGGACGGCGACCCGCTGGACATCGAGATCGTGGGCGTGACCGAACCGCTGGTGCCCGGATCCCTGGTGGAGGCCCGGATCATCGGCATCATGAAATTCGACGACGGCGGCGAAGTCGACGACAAGGTGATCGCCGTGCTCGCCGACGACAAGCGCATGGACCACATCACCAGCTACACCCAACTGGGCGAGCACTGGCTCAAGGAAACCCAGTACTACTGGGAGCACTACAAGGATCTGAAGAAGCCCGGCACCTGCCGCGTCAACGGCTTCTTCGACACCGCCGAAGCGGTGACGATCATCAAGGAGTGCGAGCAGCGCTACCTCACCACCATCGACGCCAAGCTCGTCAACTGACGGGCCACCGCCCGGGCCAGCCCATCGCGGCTGGCCAACCCCTCCAGGGCCGCCAGGGGCAACCCCCCCGCCGGCGGCCCCACCGGCAGCTTGGGCAGGGCTGGATCCTCCAACCGGAACACCGGCAGCTGCCGCAGACCATTGGGCCGCAGCTGGTCCTCCAGCTGCGACAGGTTGGCGTCCGCCGCCAGCCACACCAGCTCGGCGCGGCGGCACTCGGCCAGGGGCAGCTCGGGGCCGCCGGCGCTGATGCCCCGCTGCAGATCCGCCAGGGTCACCAGGCCCGCCACCCAGCCGTCGGCCTCCAGCACCAGGCAGTGGCCATGGGCCTCGAGCAGCTGGTTGAGGGCATCCGCGGCCGGAGTGTCGCTGGGGAGCACCAGCGGCGCCTCCGGCTCGAAGGCCTCCTGCACGGGGATTCGGGCCAGGTCGCCGCGGCGCTGCTCCTCCGCCAGGTCGGGCCCCAGCAGACCCGGATCCGCCAGCCCCTGCCAGCGCTCCACCAGGGCCGCACTCAGGCCCGCCGCCGCCATCAACGGCAGCACGATGCGGATGTCGTGGGTGAGCTCAAACAGCAACAGCAGGGCGGTGAGCGGCGCCCGGGCGCTGCCCGCCAGCACCGCCGCCATGCCCACCATCGCGTAGGCCGGCGGCTCGGCCACCGGCAGCTGCAGCAGCCCATCCCCCAGCAGCTGGCCATAGACATTGCCCAGCACCGCCCCCAGGAACAGCGAGGGGGCGAAGCCACCGCCCACGAACCCGGTGGCGCTGCTCAGGCCGGTGGCCAGCAGCTTCACCAGCAGCAGCCCCAGCAGGCTCACCAGGGCGATGCCCCCCTCGCGGCCCAGCAGGGCACCGATGGTGTCGTAGCCCACCCCTAGAACCTGGGGGAAGCCGAGGGCCATCAGCCCCAGCCCCAGGCCACCGAGGCCGGTGAGCGCCCAGGGGGGCAGGCGGCGGAACCAGCGCTGCACCGCCTCGCTGCGGCCCGCCGCCAGCAGCTTCACCAGCGCCAGGGACATGCCGCTGGCCACCAGCCCCAGGCCCAGGTAGAGGGGCATTTCCAGGGGGGAGCGCACCTCGTAGGCGGGCAGCCGGAAGATCGGCTCATCCCCGAGGGCCAATTGGGTCACCAGGGAGGAGGCCACCGCCGCCACCAGCACGGCCCGCACGCTGGGGCGCCCCGGGATGGTGCTGTAGCTGCCCTCAAAGGCAAAAAACAGGCCGGCGATCGGTGCCTTGAAACCCGCCGCCAGACCCGCCGCCACCCCGGCCGCCACCAGGGCCTTCTGGGATTCCGGGGCCAGCCCCCCGCGGTTGGCCACCCACAGGCCGATGTTGCCGCCGCTCTCCACGCTGGGGCCCTCCGGCCCGAGGGAGGCGCCGCTGCCCAGGCTGAGGGAGGCGGTGATCAGCCGCAGCAGGGGCAGCCGCGGCGCCGGCTGCACGCTGCCATCGGCCATCGACATCAAACTCGGCAGGCTGGGGCCCAGCTCACCGCCGAACTGCCGCAGCAGGCCCACCACCAAGCCCCCCAACAGGGGCACCAGCACCACCGGCCACGACGACAGCCACAGGGGCAGGGGATCCCCCGGCAGGGGAATCGGCTCGGGCGGCGCCGGCGGAGGAGGCAGGAACCCCAGGCCCCCCAGGCCGATCTGCAGCAGGGCCCCCAGGGGCGTGCCGGCGGGCACCGGTTCCGGCGGGGGGGGCGGCGGCGGCGGCGGAGCGGTGCTGAACAGCCCCATCAGCCCCTCCACCACCGGGCCAAACAGGAAGTTGTTGATGAAGCCGATCAGGTAGTGGAAGCCCACCACCGCCAGCCCCGTGAGCACCCCCACCAGGGCAGCCCAGGCCAGCAGGCTCCACTGGAAGGGCAGCGGCCGCAGCTCCGCGGGAGACTCCGCCGGAGCGTCGGCCATCAGCTCAGCTGCGGGGAACTCAGGCCTCAGGCCGGACGGTTGCAAAGATCTCCTCCAGGATCTCCCCCGCACCCTGGGCCCGCAACCGGTGCGCCAGGGCGATGCCGATCGCCTCAGGGTCGGCCTGGGGGCCGCGCACCTCATCGCGGATCAGCCGCACCCCATCCAGGCTGGCCACCATGCCGGTGAGCACCAGCTCATCGCCCTCGAAGCGGGTGTTGACGCCGATGGGCACCTGGCAGCCGCCCTCCAGCTGGCGCAGGAAGGCCCGCTCCGCCAGGCAGCGGCGGGCGGTGGGCAGGTGCTCCAGCACCTTGATCTGCTCGAGCACGGCGGTGTCGCCCTCGCGGCATTCGATGCCCAAAGCCCCCTGGCCCACGGCATGCAGGGAGATCGAAGGGTCGATCAGCTCGTGGATGCGGTCGCCCAGGCCCAGGCGGCCCAGGCCGGCGGCCGCCAGGATCAGGCAGTCGAATTCGCCGGAGTCGAGCTTTTCCAGGCGGGTGATCACGTTGCCGCGCACGTCCTTGAAGGTGAGGTGCGGGAAGTGGTGGCGCAGCTGGGCCAGGCGGCGCAGGGAGCTGGTGCCCACCACGGCCCCCTCCGGCAGGGTGGCCAGGGTCTTGTCCTGATGCTTGGCGTGCACCACCAGGGCATCGGCGGGGTCCTCCCGCTCGGTGACGCAGCCCAGCATCAGCCCCTCGGGCAGGTTGGTGGGCAGGTCCTTGAGGCTGTGGACGGCGATGTCCGCCCGGTCCACCAGCATCTGGGCCTCCAGCTCCTTGGTGAACAGGCCCTTGTCACCGATTTTGGCCAGCGCCACATCGAGGATCTTGTCCCCCTGGGTGGCCATCGCTTCGATGCTGATCTCCAGGCCGGGATGGGCCTTGGCCAGCTCATCGCGCACCCAGTGGGTCTGCACCATGGCCAGCTGGCTGCGGCGGGAGGCAATGCGCAGTTGGGATGCGGCCATCGGGAAGCGGAGCCGGCCGCGCAGGCCGCAGAAGTTCAGCCGCCCAGCCTAAGGATCGGTGTGCCCGGAACGGATCCGGGCCGCCAACTCGTGATCAGCCGTCGTGTTGGGCCAGCAGATCGAGGGGCAATGGCCCCCAGGTGTCCTCCGCCTCGGGGTGCACGGCGCCGTGGCCGGTGATCAGGATCCCCTCGCCGAGGCCCGCTTCGCGGCGCACCAGGAAGCGGCCGCTGTTCTGGTTGCCCTTGAGGAACACCGGCCCCTCGATGCTGGCCAGGGCTTCACCGGCGGGGTCCAGCTCGAGGGGGGGCCAACCCAGGCTCCCCTCGCAGGCCCGCAGGGCATCCACGGCCGCCGCCGCCGAGGGGGCCATCACGCCGATGGTGAACCATGCGCAGGGGGCCATGGCCGCCTGCAGCTCCTGGCGCAGGGCGGCTCGCGCGTCGGCCCCCAGGGCCGGGGCACTGCGCAGCCCGCACAGGGCCTTGAGGGGGGAGAGGCCGTCAGCCATGGCACGCCAGGGGAACAAACGCCGGCCCGCAGCCGGATGGCCTTCGAGTCTGCCTGGCCCTTAGGGGGTGTTCCAGACGAAGCGGCTGCTGGCGGCGTAGTTCCACACGAACACCACCAAGATGCCCGCCAGCTGGGCCCAGAGGGTGTCGCGGGCCACGAAGCTGTAGAAGGCGGAGGCCAGGCCCACATTGGCCAGCACCGGCAGCGACGCCACCAGCAGAAACTTGAGCAGCCCGCAGCCCCTGCAGCAGCTTCAGCCCCCGCAGGCGCTGGAAGCGGAAGGTGAGGGCGTTGTTGATCAGGTAGTTGGAGCTGGCGGCCCCCACCACCGCCAAGGGCAGGGCCCGTTCAAAACCGAGGCCGGCCAGTTGCATCAACCCCTGGGTGAGGGCCAGCTGCACCACCACGCCGCTGGCCCCCACGAGCCCGAAGCTGATGGCCCGCCGCGGCAGCAGCCGCAGGCTGAGGCTGTGCAGGATCGAGATCAGGAAATCCCAGAAGATGGCCAGATCGAGCTTGGAGCTGCCGTAGGTGCGGGGCTGAAACCGCAGCGGCACCTCGGCGGTGCGCAGGCGGCCGCGGCTCACCGCCAGCAGCTCAAACAAAAACTTGAAGCCGTTCACATCCACGGCGCGGATCACCGGCAGCAGCGGTTCGAGCCGCAGGGCAAAAAAGCCGCTCATGTAATCGCTCAGCTGGCCGTAGGCGGCGGGCAGGCTGAAGCGGGCCCAGGCGTTGGCCCAGGTGGAGCCGGTTTCGCGGCGGCCGCTGAGGCCCTGGATGCTGGCCTCCGGGTGGAAGCGGCTGCCGATCACCAGATCGAGATCGCCCTGCAGCAGGGTGTCGAGGGCCCGCTCCACGCTGGCGGGTTCGTGCTGGCCGTCGCTGTCCATCACCACCGCGACATCACCGGTGGCATCGAGCAGGCCCTCCTTGATGGCGCTGGCCAGGCCGGAGCGCCCCACCCGCCGCACCAACCGCAGCCGCGGCTCACCATGGGCCAGCTGGCGCACCAGATCGGCGGTGCCGTCGGTGGAGTCGTCATCCACCACCAGAATTTCCAGGTCGAAGCGGCGCTGCAGCCCCAGCAACTGGGCCAGCAGCGGCTCGAGGTTGCCCCGCTCGTTGTAGGTGGGCAACACGATCGATACCCGCGGGGCCATGGCAGCGCTCAAAACAAAGCCGGCGGGTGCACCGCCGGCGGCAAAACCGGAGCTCCGGTTTACTTGATGTACTCCTTGAGCACCCCGTTGCGGTTGGGGTGGCGCAGCTTCCGCAGGGCCTTGGCCTCGATCTGGCGGATGCGCTCGCGGGTCACGTCGAAGATCTGGCCGATCTCCTCCAGGGTCTTCATGCGGCCGTCATCGAGGCCGTAGCGCAGACGCAGCACATCGCGCTCCCGGGGGCTGAGGGTGGCCAGCACCCCCTCCAGATCCTCCCGCAGCAGGTTCTTGGCCACGTCC
>RHBP01000059.1 GCA_010030955.1 Synechococcaceae bacterium WBB_10_009
GGCAAAGACCAGCAGGCGGCCCATGTGCTGCGCAACCTGGAACCGGACGACCTGGTGAAGTACGGCCTGATCCCTGAATTCATCGGCCGCCTGCCGGTGAGCGCGGTGCTCGAACCCCTCGACACCCATGCCCTTGAGGCGATCCTCACCGAACCGCGGGATGCCCTGGTGAAGCAGTTCCAGACCCTGCTGAGCATGGATGACGTGCGCCTCGACTTCGAACCCGGCGCCGTGGAGGCGATCGCCGCCGAAGCCCACCGCCGCAAAACCGGTGCCCGGGCCCTGCGCGGCATCGTGGAGGAGCTGATGCTCGATCTGATGTACGACCTGCCCTCGGACAAGAGCACCAAGAGCTTCACCATCACCCGTGAGCTGGTGGAGGAGCGCACCAAGGCCAAGGTGCTGGCGCTGCCCGGCAGCGAAGCCGCCCAACAGGAATCCGCCTGATCCCACCGGGCCGGCATGGCCGCCGCCGACCACCTGCAGGTGCCCCGCCAGCACGGGCTGTTCCAGCACCACGGCATCGACCTGGGGGATGGCACGGTGGCCCACTACCTGGAGGGCCGGCAGATCCTGCGCAGCCCGCGCCACGACTTCAGCCGCGGCGAGCCGATCAGCGTGGTGCCCTACGACGCCGGCAGCTGCTCCCCGGCCGGCACCACCCTGCGGCGGGCCATGGGGCGGCTGGGGGAGCAGAACTACAACCTGCTGTTCAACAACTGCGAGCACTTCGCCCACTGGTGCAAAACCGGCCGCCACCGCAGTGCCCAGGTGGAGGGGCTGCTGCAGTCGGCGGTGCTGGGGGGCGCCCGCCTGCTGCTGCGGCAGGGGGTGCGGATCGACCCTGAGCTGGTGCGCCGCAGCCTGGGGCGGCTGGAGCGGCTGCGGCAGACCCTGCTGGAGCAACTGGAGACGGCCCTGACCCGCGTTGAAGCCCGCTGGGGCCAGCAGCAGCTGGAGGCGGTGAGGCTGGCGGCCCAGAAGCTGGCCGACCAGCTGAGCGAAGTGGAGGAACTCGAGGCCAGGCTGGAGCACCTGCTGGACCCCGGCAGCGGCCCCTAACCTCCAGCCATGCCGGCCGCCTACCAACCGCTCCACCACAAGTACCGCCCCCAGCGCTTCGACCAGCTGGTGGGGCAGGAGGCGATCGCGGCCACCCTGGGCAACGCCCTGCGCTCCGGCCGCATCGCCCCGGCCTACCTGTTCAGCGGGCCGCGGGGCACCGGCAAAACCTCCAGCGCCCGCATCCTGGCGCGATCGCTCAACTGCATCGGCAGCGACGGCCCCACCCCCGAGCCCTGCGGCGTCTGCGAGCTCTGCACCGCCATCGCCGCGGGCAACGCCCTGGATGTGATCGAGATCGACGCCGCCTCCAACACCGGCGTCGACAACATCCGCGAACTGATCGAGCGCTCCCGCTTCGCCCCCGTGCAGGCGCGCTGGAAGGTCTATGTGGTGGATGAGTGCCACATGCTCTCCACGGCGGCCTTCAACGCCCTGCTCAAAACCCTGGAGGAGCCGCCGCCGCGGGTGGTGTTCGTGCTGGCCACCACCGACCCGCAGCGGGTGCTGCCCACAATCCTCAGCCGCTGCCAGCGCTTTGATTTCCGCCGCATCCCCCTCGATGCCCTGGAGCGGCACCTGGGCTGGATCGCTGAGCAGGAGCAGATCGGCATCACCGCCGAGGCGCTGCATGTGGTGGCGCAGCGGGCCCAGGGGGGCCTGCGCGACGCCGAAAGCCTGCTCGATCAGCTCAGCCTGCTGCCGCCGCCGGTGGAGCCGATGGCGGTGTGGGATCTGCTGGGGGCCGTGCCGGAGCAGGAGCTGCTGCAGTTGGCGGCCGCCCTGGCCGCCAGCGAACCGCTGGGGGTGATCGAAGCGATCCGCACCCTGCTGGAGCGGGGCCGCGAACCGGGGGCGGTGCTGCAGGGCCTGGCGGGCATGCTGCGCGACCTGGTGCTGGCGGGGGTGGCCCCGGAGCGGCTGGAGCTCACCAGCGTGTCGCCCCAGCTGCGGCCCGAGCTGCCCGAGCTGGCGCGCCGCATCGGCAAAGCCCGCCTGCTGCACTGGCAGGCCCAGCTCAAGGGCAGCGAACAGCAGCTGCGCCAGAGCGTGCAACCGCGCCTGTGGCTGGAGGTGCTGCTGCTGGGCCTGCTGAGCGAAGCCCCCGCCGCCGGCGCGGCTCCGGCCCCAGCCCCGGCCCCAGCCCGAGCGGCAACGCCGGTGGCCGCCCCAGCGCCCCTGCCTGCATCGCCCCCAGCCCCTGCAGCGGCGACAACCGCGCCAGCGCCTGCACCGGCGCCTGCGGCACCTGCGGCGCCCGCCCCACCGGCACCAACCCCGGACCCCGCCGCCGAACCCACCGAACCCGCCAACCTCGGCGAGCTCTGGCAGCAGATCCTGGCGGGGCTGGAGCTGCCCTCCACCCGCATGCTGCTGTCCCAGCAGGCCCAGTTGGTGCGCCTGGACCAGCAGCGGGCGGTGGTGCAGGTGGCGGGCAACTGGATGGCGATGGTGCAGGGGCGCCAGGCGCTGCTGGAGCAAGCCATCGCCTCAGCCCTGGGCAGCCCCCGCCAACTGGTGCTCGAGGCCGGCGGCAATCCGCCACCGATGCCGCGCCCCAGCGCCCCGCAAGCCACCCCACAAGCCGCACCGCCCGCAGCCCCGGAGCCGGCCCCGCAGCCCGCACCGGAGGCCACAGTTCCGCAGGAGGCCGCACCGGAGCCACCACCGGCCGCCGCGGCCCAACCGGCACCCCCCCAGCCCAGCCAACTGGACGACCAGGCCAAGCGCCTGGCGGACTTTTTCAACGGCGAGGTGGTGGCCCTGGAGGGGCCCATCCCCGAACTGGAAGCCAGCTAGCGGAGCTGCCGCGCCCTGGGCTCAGAGCACCTGGGTGCTGAGGTCGGCCTCGTCAGCGCTGGCCTCGGCGCCACTGGATGCGGGGCTGCCGTGCTCGGTCTTGGCCCACACCAGCCGTTTGGGCAGCAGCGCCATGCGCAGGCTCGTGTAGGGGATCACCACGAACCAGTGGCCCAGGTAGGCAATGCCCAGGGCCAGGTTGAACGGGTGCATCGCCGGCAGGGCCGGGCCCTCGTTGGGGCGGCGGCAGCCCACCAGGATGGCGCCGCCGGAGAGGCCGAAGGCCACAAACGACAGGGGCCACATCACCGGCGCCGAGCGCATGGCCAACGCGGTGAACAGATCGGCCACCGCCATCACGGGCAGGGCGTACTGGAGCAGAAAAAAGCTGAGCAGATCCAGCTTCACGCCGAAGCCGAGCTCTGGGCCGGTGAGTTGGCCCCAGTAATCGAAGAAGCGCTGCAGGCCCCCCTCCGCCCAGCGCTGCCGCTGGCGCCACAGGGCCGTCAAACCGGTCACCGCCTCCTCCTGCACGGGCGGATTCCAGAGCACCGCCACCGCTTGGCCGGTCACCAGCAGGCGAAAGCTGAGGTCGAGGTCGTCGGTGACGGTGGCCTCGTTGAAGCCCTCACAACCGAGCACCGCCTGGCGCTGCAACAGCTGGCCGTTGCCGCGCAGCTCCACCACACCGCCGCTGCGCAGGCGGCCCTGCTGGATCACCGCATCCAGCGCCATCTCCATGGCCTGGGCCCGGGTGAGCAGGTTCTGGTCGGCGTTGACCACGGCCTTGCGCAGCTGCACCGCCGACCATCCACCGCCCTCAGCGAAACCCACAAGCCGCTCCAGCAGATCGGGCTGCAGCTGGGCATCGGCATCCAGCACCAGCAGCCAGCGCCCCTGAAGCTTGGGCAGCACCGCATTGAGGGCGCCGGATTTGCCACCACCGGCATCGCGGCTGCGGCGCAGCACCTGCAGCTGGGGAACGCTGCGCTGGCAGGCCTCCAGCACCTTCGCGGTGCCGTCCTCACTGCCGTCATCCACCACCCAAAACCGAAGCAGCTCAGCGGGGTAGCGCAGGCCGGCCAACCGCTCCACCAGCCGGCCGATCACCGCCTCCTCATCCCGGGCAGCCACCACCAGATCCACCGCCGGCCAGCCAGCCGCGGGGGCCGCCGCCGTGGGGGGCAACACGGCGCCGTCGGCGCCGGCCTCCGGCAAGCCACCAAACGAGGGGTGCGGCCCCGCCAGCAGCGGCAGAAACACGGTGCGCAGGGCGTAGGCCCCCAGCAGCACGGTGAGGGCGATGGCTGGCCACAGCTGCTGCTGGGCCGGCAGGGCATGGGGGAATGCCCCGGCGGCACAGCACCCGATCAGGAAGAGGGCGGCCTGGGGACGGCGAGCTCCTGTGGCGGTGCCGCCAACGGCCATGGCCTCTGCTGCGATGGAGCAACTTTAAGGGCCGCCGCTGGAGCCCCCCCGCAGGCGCTCCAGCGGCAGCAGGGTGGTGCCGGGGTAGTAGTGGCTGAGGATCCGCTCCAGGCTCCAGCCGCGGCCGGCCAGATCGATGGCGCCGGCCTGGGAGAGGCCGGCCCCGTGGCCGAACCCGCCCCCCTCAAACCACCACTGGCCAGGCCCGGCGGACTGCACCACAAACAACGTGCTCGGCAACTGCCGCAGCCGGCGGCGGATGGCGTCGCGCACCAGCACCTCCCGGCCGGCCGAGCCGGCGATGGCCAGGCGCACCACCCGGCCGCTAGGGCCCCGTTCCAGCACCAGCGGGCGCAAGGGTTCCCCCAGGGCGGCGGCCCGCTCTGCCACCGCCTGGCGCAGATCCGCCTCCGTGATCAACCGCCGCCAGCGGAAGCGGGGGTGACCGGCCCCGTAGGCCCCCTGGCTGCGGCTGAGCAGCTCCTGCAGCTGCTGGGGTTGGGCCAGGGGCAGCCCCACCGGCGGGCGCCCCTGGCTCGACCAATCCAGAAACGGCTCCAGGTAGGGCAGCTCCGGCAGGGGCCAGGCCTCGTTTTCATTGGCCGCCACACCGCCGTTGCTGGCGTGATACACCGCATGGATCGGTTCGCCGCGCCAGGCCAGCACACGGCCGGCGCTGCCGGCCACGGCCTGGCGCACGGCCGCCCCAGCCTGCCGGGGATCGCCATACACCTGGCATTGGGTGTCGGCGCAGAGGTGGTAGCCATCCACGGCAAACCGGTGGCGGTTGCGCAGCGCCCACGTACGGGCCAGCACCGCCTGGGCCCCCAGGGCGGCGGCCGGGGAGCCGGCACCGATTTCATGGGGCACCACCCCCAGCAGGTAGCGCTCCAGGGGCACCTGCTCGATCAGGGTCCAGCGGTCGCTGGCGTCGGCCTGCAGCCGGAACGGACCGGCAAACACCCCCCCCTGCCAGCGCAACCCCTGGGGGGCCTGGATCTGCACCGGACCCGCCAGGGGGCGCCAGCCCTCGGCGGCCCCGCGCCCCTGCAGCACCCGGCGCTGCTGCAGCCGTTGCTCCACCAGCCGGGCCGTGAACCCCGCGGGGGGCTTGGCGGTGGCTGGGGAGGTGGCCGGGGCCCACACCTCCCACTCCCCCGGATGGGCCACCTGGGCGGTGACCCCCTGGCGGCGCCAGGCCAAGGCGGCCTGCTCGGCGGCCTCGAAGCTGGCGAAGGGCCCCACCACCCACCGCCGAATCATCTGGGGCTGGGGCAAGGGCAGCCACTGCCAACGCAGCTGCAGCTCCGGCCCGTTCAAGCGTTGGCCGCGCGCATCACTGGCCTGCAGGGATCCCCCGGCCGCCCGCAGGGTGAGGGGGGCCTCCCCCAACCGGGCCGCCAGGGCCACCCAGAGCTGCGGCCGCTGGGCCGTGGGTTCCGGCGGCGGCGGCACGGGCCAGTGGCTCAGCGCCTCGGCCCCCACCCCACGGCAACCCGCCAGCAGCACGCCGCAGCCCAGCACCAGGGGCAGGGCGCGGCGGCATCGCACGACCATCGATCCGGCGGTGGCAGGCCCCGACCCTAGGGGGAGTTGGCGGAAGGCACTTCGAGGGCGTACCCTCATTGTTTGTGCCAGAGCCCGTAGACATGCCGAAGCTCAAGACCCGCAAAGCAGCCGCCAAGCGGTTCAAAGCAACCGGCAGCGGAAAGTTCATGCGTCGCCACGCTTTCCGCAATCACCTGCTCGACCACAAGAGCCCCAAGCGCAAGCGTTTCCTCGGCACCATGGCCGTGGTCGATGAGCGGGACGCGGACAACGTGCGCGCGATGCTCCCCTACAGCTGAACGATCGGCTGCAGCGCTGTTTCAACAAAATCCCTGAGAACCACCCATGGCCCGCGTCAAGAGGGGCAACGTCGCCCGCAAACGCCGCAACAAAATCCTTCGCCTGGCGCGCGGTTTCCGCGGCGGGCGGCAACGGCTCCCTGTTCCGCACCGCCAACCAGCGGGTGATGAAGGCGCTCTGCAACGCCTACCGCGACCGCCGCCGCCGCAAGCGCGACTTCCGCCGTCTGTGGATCGCCCGCATCAACGCTGCCGCCCGCCTCAATGGCCTGAGCTACAGCCGTCTGATGGGCGGCCTCAAGAAGGCCGATGTGCAGCTGAACCGCAAGATGCTGGCCCAACTGGCCGTGGCCGATCCCGCCAGCTTCACCACCGTGGTGGGCGCCGCCAAGGCCTGATCACCCCCCACCAGAGCAGCCGGCAGGCCGATGGATCTTTCGCTTCCGCAGGCCTACCTGATCGGCCTGCTGGTGTTGCTCGGGGCTGCCGCGGTGCTGGTGGCCCGTCAGATCCTGCGGGTGCGGGCTGATGAAGTGGCCTTGGCCCGGCTCGAGGCCCAGGCCAAAACCAGCCAGCAATCCGCCGCCGACCTCTACGAACTGGCCTCCGTGCAGCTGCGCAAGCGGCTCTATGGCCAGGCGGTGGACAACCTCAAGCGGGCCAGCAAATCCGCCGCGGCCGAACCGCCGGAAGCCCAGGCGCTGATCGAAAACGCCCTCGGCTTTGCCTTGGCGGCCCAGAGCAACTACGGCGCCGCCATCAAGCACTACCGCGCCGCCCTCAAGGCCAAGGCCGACTACCCGGTGGCACTCAACAACCTGGCCTACGCCCTCGAGAAGCAGCAGAAGCCCGAGGAGGCCATGGCCACCTACCAGCAGGTGCTCGAACTCGACAGCGGCAACCGCACCGCCCGAAAACGGCTCAAGCGGCTGGAACGCACGGCGGCCTGAGGCCCGCCCGGAACCTCACCAGAGGCCGCGCACCGGCACCCCCTTGGCGCCGGACACCACGGGGTTCATCACCAGGGTGCCGCCCGGATTGGTCTGGCGGGGGGCCTGCCAGCCCGACAGGCTGAAGCCCTGCAGCCCCACGAAGCGCCCGCCGTTTTCCAGGCCGGCGGCGGGCACCTCCCCCAGCAGCAGCAGGATCAACTGGTCCGAGTTGGCATTGACATTGCCCTGCACCGGCAACGTGGTTGGGCCAATGCTCATCTCGCCGCGCACATCCACCATCTGGCCCAGGGCGGTGACCGACTTCAAGCGCAGCTGCACCGGGTAGGGGCCCCCACCGGCGAAGCCTTCATAGGTGCCGCTCCACTGGCGGGGCAGCTGCTGGGCCATCACCGCGGCCCGGGCCACCGGGTCGAAGGTTTGCACCTGGGGCGGCTGGGTGGCACCGGCGGTCCCTTGCACCAGCAGAGGGGTGGCAGCCAGAAGCAGCGGGTTCAAGGCACCGGTCGCAGCGGTGCTCCAGGTTAATCGGCGTTCCCGGCGCCGGCCGGGCCCGCGCGGTACGTTCGCTGCATGGCCACTCCCTCCGCCGTGACTGTGCCCACCGCCCCCAGCGCGCCCGACAACCTGGAGCGCGATGCCCTGGTGATCGGTGGGCGGCACTTCCACAGCCGGCTGATGACCGGCACAGGCAAATACCCGAGCCTGGCGGCGATGCAAGCCAGCCTGGCCAGCAGTGGCTGCGAGATCGTCACCGTGGCGGTGCGCCGCGTGCAGACCCAGGCCGCCGGCCACGAGGGGCTGATGGAGGCGATCGATTGGAGCCGCATCTGGATGCTGCCCAACACCGCCGGATGCGCCACGGCGGAGGAGGCGATTCGGGTGGCCCGGCTCGGCCGTGAGCTGGCCAAGTTGGCCGGCCAGGAGGACAACACCTTCGTGAAGCTGGAGGTGATCCCCGACGCCAGGCACCTGCTGCCGGATCCGATCGGCACCCTGGAGGCGGCGGAGCAGCTGGTGAAGGAGGGCTTCACCGTGTTGCCCTACATCAATGCCGACCCACTGCTGGCCAAGCGTTTGGAGGATGTGGGGTGCGCCACCGTGATGCCGCTGGGCTCGCCGATCGGCTCCGGCCAGGGGATCCGCAATGCGGCCAACATCGCCCTAATCATTGAAAACGCCACGGTGCCGGTGGTGGTGGACGCCGGCATCGGCGTGCCCAGCGAAGCGGCCCAGGCCATGGAAATGGGGGCCGATGCCCTGCTGATCAACAGCGCGATCGCCCTGGCGGGGGATCCACCGGCCATGGCCCGGGCCATGGCGATGGCCTGCGAGGCGGGCCGCAGCGCCCGGCGGGCGGGGCGGCTGCCGATCCGAGCCGACGCCAGCGCCAGCTCGCCGCTGCAGGGGCGGGTCGGCACGTAACGCTTCCACACGGGCCGCTGGCAGACCCGGCAGACCTCCCTACGGTCGCTGCAATCACATGCCGATGCGATGCAGGTCACCGAAGAGGACGGCGGCAGGCTCAACGCCTTTGCCCGGGAGCCCCGCATGCAGGTGATGGAGGCCGACGAGCTGCGCGCGGGCGGCAGCAAAGTGCTGCTGATCGGGGGCGCCGTGCTGGTGCTGCTGCTGGTGGCCGTGGCGGCGGGAATTAGCTGAATCCCTGTAGTAGCTTGCCCTGACGGAGCGAATGCCCGTCAGTCGCTCGCCAAGCAGGAGTCCAGCGGTGAAGGTTTTCGTTCTCGGTGGTGACGGCTTCTGCGGCTGGCCCTGCGCCGTGAACCTGGCCGACCAGGGCCACGACGTGCTGATCGTCGACAACCTCAGCCGCCGCAAGATCGACATCGATCTGGCGGTGGAATCGCTGACCCCGATCGCCACCATGCCCGACCGCCTGCGGGCCTGGGAGCAGGTGGGGGGCAAGCCCATGCGCTTCGTGGCCATGGACATCGCCCACGAATACCAGCGGCTGCTGGATCTGCTGCTCGAGGAGCGCCCCGATGCGGTGGTGCACTTCGCCGAGCAGCGGGCCGCCCCCTACTCGATGAAGAGCAGCGCCACCA
This sequence comes from Synechococcaceae bacterium WBB_10_009, assembly GCA_010030955.1. Lineage (GTDB taxonomy): Bacteria > Cyanobacteriota > Cyanobacteriia > PCC-6307 > Cyanobiaceae > Vulcanococcus. The sequence goes on from RHBP01000059.1 coordinate 9,154, forward strand.
AGCGCTACACCGTCGACAACAACGTCAACGGCACCCACAACCTGATGGCCGCCATCGTGGAGAGCGGCCTCGACATCCACGTGGTGCACCTGGGCACCATGGGCGTCTACGGCTACGGCTCCCACCGCGGCGCCACCATCCCCGAGGGCTACCTGAAGGTGGAGGTGCCCCAGCCCGATGGCTCCCGCTTCGAGGAGGAAATCCTCCACCCGGCCAGCCCCGGCAGCGTCTACCACATGACCAAGACGCTGGATCAGCTGCTCTTCCTCTACTACAACAAAAACGACCAGGTCCGCATCACCGACCTGCACCAGGGCATCGTCTGGGGCACCAACACCGAAGCCACCGACCGCGACCCCAGGCTCACCAACCGCTTCGACTACGACGGCGACTACGGCACCGTGCTGAATCGCTTCCTGATGCAGGCGGCGATCGGCTATCCACTGACCGTGCACGGCACCGGCGGCCAGACCCGCGCCTTCATCCACATCCGCGATTCGGTGCGCTGCGTGCAGCTGGCCCTCGAGAATCCGCCCACCCGGGGCGAGCGGGTCAAGATCTTCAACCAGATGACCGAAAGCCACCAGGTGGGCGAGCTGGCCCAGAAGGTCGCCGGTCTCACCGGTGCCCAGATCAACCACCTGCCCAACCCCCGCAACGAAGCCGTCGAAAACGACCTGATCGTCGACAACCGTTGCTTCATCGAACTGGGCCTCAAGCCCACCACCCTCGATGACGGCCTGCTGGCCGAGGTCGTGGATGTGGCGCGGCGCTGGGCCGACCGCTGCGACCGCAGCCGCATTCCGTGCGTGTCGGCCTGGACCAAGACCCAGGCCGCAGCCATCAAGACCGCCTGAGATCGGGTCCCCTTGAAGATCGCCCTGTTCACCGAGACCTTCCTGCCCAAGGTCGACGGGATCGTGACCCGGCTCACCAAGACGGTGCAGCACCTGGTCGCCGCCGGCGATGAGGTGCTCATCTTCTGCCCTGAAGGAGCCCCGAGCGACTACTGCGGCGCCCGGGTGGTGGGGGTGCCCGCGATGCCGCTGCCCCTCTACCCCGAACTGAAGCTGGCCCTGCCGCGGCCGGCCGTGGCCGAGGCCCTGGAGCGCTTCGGGCCCGACCTGGTGCATGTGGTCAACCCGGCTGTGCTTGGCCTGGGGGGCATCTGGCTGGCCA
>RHBP01000060.1 GCA_010030955.1 Synechococcaceae bacterium WBB_10_009
GCCATGCTTCTGCTGGTGCATGGCCGCAGCGGCGGATTGGTGCCGGATGAATGGCTGCAGTTCTCCGAGCGGTTGGCGGAACGCCGCCAAGCTCCGGTGGTGGTGCATCCGCTGACCGCAGGGTTGCCCAGCCAACTCCAGAACGGGGTGGGGCTGCCTCTCGATCCGGCGCTGGCGCTCACGCTCGCACCACTTCTGCTGCTTCCTGGGGCCCATGTTCGGGTCGATCTCCCCTCGATCGTGGGGCAGTTGCGGGCCATCCGTCCCGGGGCGCTGCTGCGCCGCCTGCCATTTGTGGGGGCATGGCCCCAGTGGCTTGATGCCCTCGAGGCGGAGCGCCAGGCGCAAGGGCCAGCGGCGGCGGGTTTCGCCGCGGCGCCCCTGTTGCTGCACCATCCGCTGGACGGGCTTCTGGCGCAGCGCTATCTGAGGCTGCTGGAGGCCCGAACTGGTTTTTGCTGCAGGGCCACTCCATACAGTGCCGAGCACCTGGCCGAGTTGCGCCAGACCCTGCGCTCCCCTGCTTTGCCCATGGCTCTGGCCGCCAATCGGCTCACCGATGAGCTGGCGAATGTGGTGGGGCCGCCATTGCTGCAACGGGCTCGCTTCCGCGACTGTCTGATGCAGGTGTTGGTGGGGCAGCCATGAGTGAGCGTCCCTTGGGCACCGTGTACCTGGTGGGGGCCGGCCCCGGCGACCCCGATTTGCTCACCGTCAAGGCGGTTCGCCTGCTGCGTCAGTGCGATGCGCTGGTGTACGACTCTTTGGTGCCCCATGAGGTGTTGAACCTGGTGCCTGCGGCCGCGGAACGCCATTTCGTGGGCAAGCGCCGCGGCCATCACTCGGTGCCCCAGCCCTCCACCAACGCGGTGTTGGTGGAGTTGGCCGCCCGCCACCGCTGTGTGGTGCGGCTCAAGGGGGGTGATCCCTTCCTGTTTGGTCGTGGTGGTGAGGAGGCGGCCCACCTGGAGCGCCATGGCGTTGCGGTGGAGGTGGTGCCCGGGGTCACGGCGGGCATTGCGGCCCCGGCCTATCTCGGGATTCCGGTGACCCATCGGCGCGCCGGCAGCTCGGTGACCTTCGTGACCGGCCATGAGGAGATCGACAAAGGTCGCCCGGGCGTTGATTGGCGAGGCTTGGCCCGCAGCAGCGATGGCCTGGTGATCTACATGGGGCTGCACAACCTGGCCCACATTTGCGAGGAGCTCATGGCCGGTGGCCTGGCGCCCACCACCCCGGCGGCCGCAGTGCAACAGGGCACCGTGCGCGGTCAGCGGAGCGTGGTGGCGGAGCTCCAGGGCTTGGCTCAGGCGGTGCTTGAGGCGGCTTTGGCCTCCCCTTCGATTGTGGTGATTGGCGAGGTGGTGAATCAGCGGGTGGCGAGCTGTGCTCCTGAGCCAGCGGCGGTGGAGATGCCGATCCCCTTGCCTGGAGCGCCCGAGCCGTAGCCCTCGCTACCGATTGCCAAACCACCTGAATCACTGGCCTACGCAACGGTTGGTTGCGTAGTGATGCGAACCTTTGCGCGCCCGCCGATGCGGTTCATTGGCCCATTGCTCCGGCCCTCCCCGGGCCATCCCTTGCCATGGTCAGCCTCCCCATCCAGCAGGACGCCCTGCAGCATGAAAGCCGATCCCAGGGGCCCGGTCGCCGGGCTCCGATGTTCGAGCTGATTCCCTACGAGAAGTTCCGCGATACCCCCGCCGTTCGCTTTTTCGACATCACGGTTGCCGAGTCCAACGCCCGCGACCTGGTGATCCATTCCGGCCCGGCCGTCAGCCCCCCCGATGAGGACAAGACCGGTGCTTGGCAGTTTTATCTGCACCCCCACCAGGAGGACAACCTGCTGGCGCTGCACGGCGGCCGCACCTTCTACCTGGTGAATTTCGGCTGGAATTACCCGTATCACATCGTTCGGCTTGACACCGGCGGCGACATCCTGCGCATCCCCCCCGGCACGTTCCACCGTTCGGTGTCGGACCCCGACGGCTCGGTGGTGCTCAACCAGGCGGTGCGTGACCAGGGCGCCAGCGTGCTCCGGGAATTCCGCGTGTACAACAGCCGCCGGATTCCGCGGCTGTTTGCCACCACCTTCAAAACGGCGCCGCTGCCGAAGCTGCACGGCGTGAGCTGGTAACCCCCGGGCGGGTGGTTCAGGCCTGCTGGCGCCAGCGCGGCAGGGCCATGCTCTCCCGTTGGTTGAAGCGCTCGCACACGGCGTAGGCCGCGGGCAGGTTGGCCACCCGTTCCCAGGTGCCATCCGCTTGCTCGTGGTTCACCACGTAGCCCCCGGCGCCGTCCCGGGCGATCCGGCATCCATCCCCTGTGATGCCCACCAGATGAAGCTGACCGCCCATGGATTTCGCTCCGTACTGAATCGGTTCTACGCCCGTGGCTTGCCCGCGAGCCTGTGTGGCTTTGCCCACGCAAACAATCTTGAGCCTGTTGAAGCAATGCTGAATCGGGCTGCCGGTTTGCTTTCGATTTGAGCCGGCTCAGAGGCGTAGATCCACTGTGCTGCAATGCTCCCCGGCGGCCTGGAGCGCTGCGGCCGGCGGCGGTGCAGCGGCGGGCTCGGGCGCCGTGGCCGTGAGCAGCTCAAAACCTGTGGACTCGCTCTGCAGCCGCCAGTGGGCCAACGGCCGCTCCCCCTCCAGCAGCTCCAGGCTGAGGGGCACGTGCACCGGCAGGCAGGGGTGCAGGCAGGGGAACAGGGCCTCCTGGCGGTACCGCACCGCCAGCGGTTGCTCGGGATCGGTGGGCCAGCGCAACTCCCTTCCCTGCAGCCGCAGGCCGTAGCGCTGCCGCAGGGCCGCCGAGCCGATCAGTTCGACGCGCCGCAGGGAGCTGTCCACAAAGCGGCTGGTGCTGCCCCCCTCCACCGGTGTGTCGCACAGCAGCGGCCAGGGCTCCAGCGCCTGGCGGATGCTGAGTTCTGCCTCCCCCTGCTGCCAGTGCAGCAGCTCCGGGAAGCGCCAGGCCCAGATGGCCTGGAACGGTTCGGGATCCAGGGGCAGCCCGGCCGCCGCCAGGTCGGCCAGCACCTGCTCCAGATCCGTCCAGAGCTGGCTGGGCAGCAGGGCCCGGTCGTGCAGCTGATCCCCCCAGGGGCGCAGGCCGCTGGGCCGCAGCTCCGCATCCAGCAGCCGCACCACCAGGGCCCGGAACAGCAGCGCCACGGCGCTGCTCCAGCGGTGGTCGGGCATCGATTCCAGGGCCCGAAACTCCAGCAGCCCCTGGCAGCCGGCGGTCCAGGCGGGGTTCCAAAACTTGTCGAGGCTGATCTCGCTGCGGTGGGTGTTGCCGCTGCGGTCGGCGTGCAGGTGCCGCAGGGTTTCGCCGATGGCCACCCGCTGATCCCCCGCCGGCAGAGCGGCCAGGGTGCGGTGCGCCAACTCCAGATCCAGCCATGCGGCGCTGCCCTCATCGGGTCGGGGGGCCTGGGAGGCCGGGCCCACGCTGCGGCCGCTGAACAGATACGCCAAACAGGGGTGGTGCTGCCAGTAGCGCAGCACCGCCACCATCCAGGCGGGCCGGCTGAAGAAGGGGTGGTGCTCCAGGTTGGGGCCCCCCAGCAGCAGGTGGTTGCCGCCGCCGGTGCCCTCGGTGCGCTCGCCCTGCTGTTTCCAGCTGCGCAGCCCCACTGCGGCTCCGGCCTGCTCCAGCAGCGCCATCCAGCCGGCGTATTCCTGCCAGCTGTGGCACACCGGCAGGTTGATCTCCAGCACGCCGGGGTCGGCGGTGAGCCCCAGCACGCGCCAGTGCTCGCCCGCATCCACCGGCAGCAGGCCGCTTAGCTCCGCCGGCCGCCAGAGCTGGCTGCGGGCGCTGACCAACCCCAGCAGCTGCTCCAGGGGCTGGCGCTCCAGGGGCGGCAGAAACAGTCCCCAGCCCTGCGGATCCAGTTCCAGGGTGAGCACCTGCCGCAGGGCCCCCTCGGGGAAGTGCTCCAGCGGCAGCCGCAGCCCCGCCGGTCCCGGGGCGCCGCTGAGTTGGCGCAGCTCGTCGGCCAGGGCCCACTGCACCGAATGCCAGCGGCCCTGCTCGCAGCTCAGGGGCAGGGCCCACACCCGCCGCTCGGGCGCCAGCGGATCCCGCAGGGGCAGCGGCTGCACCGGGTCGCCCACCAGGGCGGTGCCGATGGCCTGCAGCAGCGCCAGGGCTTCGCTGGCGGTGGGCGGTGGTGCCCCAGGCCGATCGGGCCAGGGCAGCAGCGGCTGGCCGTCACGGCCGGTGATCAGCCGCAGGGCCCAGCGGGGGTTCACCTCGCCGTCGTAACGCTTGCCGGGGCAGAACAGCAGCAAACTGCCGGGCCAGGCGCGCCGCTGCAGCTCCGCCGCCAGGGCCCGCGCCACCGGCAGCTTGGTGGGGCCATCGGCCGCCACGCTCCACTCGGCCCCCTGGGGGTCGATGGGCACCAGGGTGGGTTCGCCCCCCATGGTGAGCCGGATGCCGGCCTGCCCTAGCCGCTCCTCCACCGCCGCGGCTGTGCTGTGGAAGGCGGCGGGCAGGGGGGGCATGGCTACAGCCGGGCGGAATTGCTGGAGCCGCTGAGGATCTCGGCGCTGATCGACCACTCCAGTTCGCTCTCCACCCCCGGCGGGCCGGAGAAGGTGCCGCTCACGGCGGCGGTGAGGTCGGAGCGGGAGGAGGTGGCCACGGGGATGTAGCGGTCGTCCACCGGCCCCTTGCCGCTGGGGTCGAAGCCGCGCCAGCCGGCCCCCTGCAGGTACACCTCGGCCCAGGCGTGCAGGTCGTAGCGCTCGGGGGCCGGATCCACCAGGTGGTAGCCGCTCACGAAGCGGGCCGGTAGCCCCAGGCTGCGGCAGCTTTCGATCATCAGCATCGCCAGGTCGCGGCAGGAGCCCACCCGTTCCTTGAGGGTGCGGCCGGCGGGCCAGGCGGGGCCCACGTGCCGTTGGGTGTACTTCACCCGGTCTTGGATGATCTCGATCAGCTGCTGCAGGAAGTTGAGGCTGCGGCCGTCGCTGCCGATCAGGGCCTCCTGGGCCAGGTCGGCGGCGGCGGCATCGTGCTGGCCGTTGGGCAACCAGCCCTGCAGGTTGCTGAGCAGGTCCGGGTTGAGCTTGCCGATGGCCACCGGCAGCTGCGCCATCTGCTCATCCAGGCAGGCTTCGATCAGCGGTGGCGTGAAGGTTTCCACCTCGCTGGTGGCCACCACCGTGAAGCGATCGGCGTCGCCGAGGAAGCGCGCCCGGGTGATGGTGTCGCCGCCGGCGGCCATCAGCTCGTAGAGCTGGCTGGGGTCGGGGCTGATCTCGAGGCGAAAGTCGAGCAGGCGTTGGAAGCCATGGGGCCGCGGCCGCAGGCAGAAGCGGTGCGGCCCGAGCTGCACCGGCTTGCTGTAGCGGTAATCGAAGCGGTGGATCAGGCGGGCGCGCATGCCAGGTCCGGGCTGGAAACAACAACGGGCTCGGCCAGGCCCGGCAACACGAAGTAGCGGGCATGGATCAGACCATGCAGGTTATTGAGATCGCTCTGCAACGCGTCGATGGCTTCATGCAAGCCGCCGCTGATCAGCTCATCGATGCCGGTGTAGCTCCAGCGGGCCAGGGTGAGGCCGCTGAGGCATTCGAGGTCGTCCGGGGCGCCGGGCACCGAGCTGCCGCCCACCAGCTTCAGCGTTTCGTGGATGCGCTCCATGCAGTAGCGCACCGAGCGGGGGAAAGCCGGATCCAGCAGCAGGAACGCTGCCACCGCCTTGGGGGTGATCACCCCCAGCTGCGATTGGCGGAACATCTGATACGCCCCGGCGCTGCGCAGCAGCGAAATCCACTGCAGTTCATCCAGCACGCCCCCCACCTCCTCGGGGCTGGGCAGCAGCAGGAAATACTTCACATCGAGGATGCGGGTGGTTTTGTCGGCCCGCTCGATCAACCGCCCCAGCCGGCTGAACTGCCAGGAGAGGTCGCGGCTGAGGGTGGCATCGGTGACGCCATAGAACAGCTGGCAGCCGCGGCGGATCTCCCGCAGCTGCTCCTGGGGCGGTTGATCCCAGAAGCTGTCGCTCTCCAGCAGGGTCCAGTAGAGGCTGTTGATCTGCTCCCACATCTCCGTGGTGATCACATCGCGGATCTGGCGCGCGTTCTCCCGGGCCAGGGCGATGCAGTTCACCACGCTGTTGGGGTTGGCCTCCGCCTGCACCAGGAAGGTCACCACCTCGGTGGCTCCGCCGCCTGGGTAGAGGCGGTCGAACAGCTCGCGGTCGCCGCTGGCGTCGATCAGGGGCTGCCAGGGCTCGGCGCTGCCGGGGGGGCAGTCGAGGGCCATGGCTTCGCTCACCTCCACGAAGCGGGAGATGTTCTCCGCCCGCTCCACGTAGCGGTTGATCCAGTAGAGCGAATCGGCAACGCGGCTCAACATGAGCCCACCTCCTGCGGGGCGTCTTCCACGATCCAGGTGTCCTTGCAGCCGCCCCCCTGGGAGGAGTTCACCACCAGGGAGCCGCGCTTGAGGGCCACGCGGGTGAGGCCGCCGGGGGTCACCCAGGCCCCCTTGCCCCGCAGCACGTAGGGGCGCAGATCCACGTGGCAGGGGTAGAGCTCGCCCTGGCTGAGGGAGGGCACCGTGGAGAGCTCCAGGGTGGGCTGGGCGATGAAGTTGCGCGGATTGGCGCGGATCTTCTCGGCGAATTCGACGATCTCCGCCTGGTCGGCATGGGGGCCGATCAACATGCCGTAGCCGCCCGCCTCCGACACCGCCTTCACCACCAGCTCCCCCAGGTGGGCCAGCACGTAGGCCTGGTCGTCGGGCTTGGAGCAGAGGTAGGTGGGCACGTTCTCGATGATCGCGTCCTCGCCGAGGTAGTAGCGCACCATCTCCGGCACATAGGCGTAGATCAGCTTGTCGTCGGCCACGCCGGTGCCCGGTGCGTTGGCGATGGCCACCCGCCCCTTGGCATACACCTCCATCAGGCCCCGCACCCCCAGCATCGAATTGGCGCGGAACACCGCCGGGTCGAGGAAGTCGTCGTCGATGCGGCGATAGATCACATCCACCGGCTCCAGGCCGCTGGTGCTGCGCATCCACACCCGTCCGTCCTGGCAGGCCAGGTCGCGGCCCTCCACCAGGGGGATGCCCATCTGCTGGGCCAGGTAGCTGTGCTCGAAGTAGGCGCTGTTGAACACCCCCGGGGTGAGCAGCACCACGCGTGGTGATTCGGTCCAGGGGGCCAGCTCCCGCAGGGTTTGCAGCAGCTGGGAGGGGTAGCTGTCGATCGGCTGCACGGTGCGGCCGGCGAACAGGCTGGGGAACATGCGCTTCATCACGCGCCGGTTCTCCAGGAAGTAGGCCACCCCCGAGGGGCAGCGCAGGTTGTCCTCCAGCACCCGCCAGGTGCCCTGGCCGTCGCGAATCAGATCCAGGCCGGAGATCTGGCACCACTTGCCCAGGGGCGGGCGGAAGCCCTGCATCTGCGGTCGCCAGCCCTGGGAGCTCTCCACGTCCTCGCGGGGGATCACCCCATCCCGCAGGATGCGCTGCTCGCCGTACACATCGGCCAGAAACAGATCAATGGCCTCCAGCCGCTGGATCAGGCCCCGCTCCAGCCGCTGCCAATCGGCGTGGTCGATCAGGCGGGGCAGGGGGTCGAAGGGGAGGATGCGCTCGCCGCCCCGGTTGCCGGAATCGTTGAGGCGGAAGGTGGCCCCCAGCCGCTTGAGCAGCATGCCGGCGGCGGCGTGGTTGCGGTTGAGCTCATCAAGCCCCAGGGCCCCCAGGGAGGAGAGCAGCGGCTGCAGGGCCCGGCGCGGCTGCTCGCTGGCGCTGAAATATTCGTCGTAACCCTTGCTGGGGCGGTACTCGGTGAACATCGCCAACCTGCGGTGGCGTGATCATGCAGAGCGGCCTGGGCCCTTCAGGTGCCCGTTGTTACGGAACTGCCGGCCCCCTCGGCAGCGGCCCAGAGGCCCCTCAGAGCAGGAGATAGCGCTGGGCCAGGGGCAGCTCCGCCACGGTTTTGCCATCGCGGCCCCCCACCACCAGAAAGCTGAGCCAGGCCACCGCCTCCGGCTGGTTGAGCCGCAGGCCGCGGTCACGATCAGGAGCTTGTCCTTCCCCTGAGGGGTCAGGTGCATCACGGGTGTGGGTGGCGCAGACCATCCACGCGTTGGTGTCACTCTGGCGGGCCTGGCCACTCCACGGCGAGCGCTGTGGCCGCTTGTGCCGAAGCTGAGCGGCGGCGGCGCAATCCCCCCACAATGCGCCCATGCTTGCCATCTGGATCGGCGCCATCGACCAGGGCCTGGCCTACGCCGGCCTGGCCCTCGGCGTGTACCTCACCCTGCGGGTGCTCAACTTCGCCGACATCACGGTGGACGGCTCCTTCGCCCTGGGGGGCGGCAGCGCGGCCCTGCTGTTGAGCGAGAACGTGGCGCCCCCCCTGGCCCTGCTGGTGGCGGTGGCCCTCGGGGCCCTTGCCGGCACGGCCACCGGCTTGATCCACACGCGCCTGGGGGTCAACGATCTGTTTGCCGGCATCCTCACCACCACCGGCCTCTACTCGATCACCCTGCGGCTGATGGGCCGCTCCAACATTCCGCTCACCGACCTGCAGCTCGCCCTGGATCGTCTGCCGGATCTGGGCTGGGGGTCCGATGGCCGTTGGCTGCTGGCGCTGCTGCTGGTGGTGGCCGGCCTGGTGGGCCTGCTGGCGCTGGGGTTGGCCACCGACCTGGGCCTGGCGCTGCGGGCCATCGGCAACAACGCCGTGATGGCCCGCTCGAATGGCATCAGCACCCGCCGCGGCCTCACCCTGGGCATCGCCGCCGGCAACGGCCTGGTGGCCCTGGCCGGTGCCCTGGTGGCGATGTACCAGGGCTTTGCCGACGTGACCATGGGCATCGGCTCGCTGATCCTCGGCCTGGGGGCGGTGATCGTGGGGGAATCGGTGCTGCGGCCCCGCACGGTGCCCCAGGCCCTGGTGGCGGTGGTGCTGGGTTCGGTGCTGTTCCGGGCGATGATCGCCCTGGCCCTGCAGCTGGGCATGGAGCCGGTGGATCTCAAGCTGGCCACGGCGCTGCTGCTGTTGCTGGCCCTGGGCCTTGGCCGCCTGCGCATCCCTGGGGTGTCGGAGCCGGGAGGTGGCCGGTGAGCCTGGAGATTCAGGATCTGGCCTGGGGCCATCCCCAGCCCGGCGGCGGTTGGCGCCAGCTGTTCAACGGCTTCAACCTCAGCTGTCCCACGGGTCAGTTTGTGGTGGTGATCGGCAGCAACGGCTCCGGCAAGTCGACGTTGCTCAACCTGGTGGCGGGCACGCTGCGGGCGGGGGCCGGCTCGGTGCGACTGGAGGGCCGTGAGCTGGTGCGCCTGCCGGAGCATCGCCGCGCCCGCTCCATCGGCCGGGTGATGCAGAACCCCCTCGATGGCACGGCGCCGGGGCTCACGATCGCCGAAAACCTGCGGCTCGCCGAAGGCCGCCGCCGCTCCTTGTTCAGCCCCCAGGCGCTGCTCGGGCTGCACCCCTCCCGCGCCGATCGCCGCCGCTACGCCGAGCTGCTGGAGACGTTGGGGCTGCCCCTGGCGGACCGCCTCGACACGCCGGTGGGTCAGCTCTCCGGCGGCCAGCGCCAAACCATCAGCCTGGTGATGGCCAGCCTCGGCGAGCCGCGCCTGCTGCTGCTTGATGAGCACACCGCCGCCCTCGACCCGCGCGCTGAGGCCACGGTGATGGAGCTCACCGATCGGCTGGTGGCCCGCCTGGGCACCACGGCCCTGATGGTGACCCACAGCCTTGAGCAGGCCCTGCGCCACGGAGACCGGTTGTTGATGCTGCAGGAGGGCCGCCTGATCGGCGACTGGAGCGCCGCCGAGCGGCACCAGTTCAGCCCGGCGTCGTTGCGGGAGCTCTACGGCAACGCCACAGTGCAGACGGATCCACCATCCATCGGATGACCCCCTGATGAGCCTGCGCCGTCGCCAGTTTCTGACCCTCTCCGCCGCGGGCCTGGGCAGCTCCCTGGCCCTGGCCGCCTGTGGCCGCTTCGGCGGCGGCCAGCCGCGCAAGGGGCCCCTGATCGGCATGTTGCAGATGGTGGATGCGCCGCCCCCCAACCTCACCCGCCAGGGGTTTGAGGAGGCCCTGGCGGCGGCGGGCTTCCGCAACGGCGAAACCGTGACCTTCCTGCAGAAGGACGCCGCCGGCGAGCTGCCCAACACCACCCTGGTGATGCAGCAGTTTCTGGCTGAACCGGTGGACATGGTGCTGGCGGTGGGCACCCCGCCCCTGCAGGCGGCCATGAAGGTGATGCCCGCCTCGGTGCCCGTGATCTTCTGCTACTGCTCCAACCCCTGGGGTGCCGGCGCCGGCACC
>RHBP01000007.1 GCA_010030955.1 Synechococcaceae bacterium WBB_10_009
AGACCCTGCGCCTGCTGCAGGCCTTCCAGCACATCCGCAACCACCCCGACGAGGTGTGCCCCGCCAACTGGACCCCCGGCGAGAAGACCATGAATCCCGATCCGGTGAAGAGCAAGGAGTTCTTCGCGGCCGTCAACTGAGCGGTACGGACGTCACGCCAAAGCGCGCACGCTCAAGGGCCCGAAAGGGCCCTTTTTTGTGTCAAGCCAGCAGGCTGGCCAGAAGGGCGCGGCCATCAACGCCGCCGGTGGTGGCGTCGCAGGCCCGCTCCGGGTGGGGCATCAACCCGAGCACGTTGCCAGTGGCGTTGCTGAGGCCCGCCACGTCCCCCACGGAACCATTGGGGTTGCGGGCGTAGCGCAGCACCACCTGGCCGTTCTGCTCCAACCGCTGCAACAGCTCCGGGTCAGCCTGGTACCGCCCCTCACCGTGGGCGATCGGGAAGGTCACCCGCTGGCCGTGGCCGTAGCCCTGCAACCAGCTGCAGCGGCCCGGCTCCACCACCAGCTCAGCCGGTTCGCAGAGGAAATGCAGGTGTTGGTTGCGGGTGAGGGCTCCCGGCAACAACCCCATCTCGGTGAGCACCTGGAAGCCGTTGCAGATGCCCAACACGGGACCGCCGCGCTCAGCGAAGGCCTTCACCTCCTCCAACACCGGGGCGAAGCGGGCGATGGCGCCACAGCGCAGGTAATCGCCATAGCTGAACCCGCCGGGGATCACCACGGCGTCCAGCCCGCTCAAATCCCGCTGTTCATGCCAGAGAAACCGGGTCGGGATCCCCAGGCAGCCCTCCGCCGCCCACTGCACATCCCGGTCGCAGTTGGAGCCGGGGAACACCACCACGCCAAGGGTCATGGCTCAGGCTCCCGGGGCGGCGTCAGCGTTGAGTTCCAAGGTCCAGTTTTCAATGACCGGATTGGCCAACAGGCGGTCGCTAAGCAGCTCCAGCTGGGTGCGCGCGGCTTCGGCATCGGGAGCCTCCAGCTCCACCTCCACCGCCTTGCCGATGCGCAGACGGCTGACGCCGGCCACCCCGAGACGGGCAGCGGCGGCACGGGTGGCTTCACCGGCCGGATCGAGCACCGAGGGCCTCAGCGAGACCAGCACACGGGCGGAGTAGACGGGCACCTGCGCTCCCCATGGATTGTTAAATCTTGGCAGGCCGGCTGACGGCGGCCGCCGTGCTGGTCAGTTTGGAGACAGCCCCCAATGGCCGCTCCACGTGTCCCCATGTCGCCGCTTGGCCCCCCGCTGGCTGGCACTCTCCGCCCTGCTGGGCCACGGCGCGGCGGCGGGGGCGCAGGCCGGCCTCTCGGTGCCCCTGCATTGCCGCATCGGCGAAGGCCAGTGGACCCCCTGCACGATGACCGTGCAGCGCATTGGTGAACACTGGTGGCTGCAGGTGGGGCAGCAGCGGTTTGAATTCCGCAGCGACGGCCGAGGCAGCACCACCGTGGGGGACGGTGCTGGCGCCATCCGCGCTGTGCAACCGGTGTGGCGTGAGCCCCGAGCCCTCTGCTGGGACGGCATCTGCGCCAAGGGCGACCTGCCCCTGGATTAGGCCATCAGGGCCTGGTCCAACTGCAGTTGGAGTGCCTCGCCGGGCACGTCAAGGCCCAGGGCCACCAGCTGCAGCCCCTGCTCGGGATCGGCACCGCTGCGGCGGACGGGGTCGAACCAGCACTCGAGGCGGGGGCCCACCGCCTGAATTTGCAAGGGGTGGGGCTTGCCCGGCAACCAGGCCTTGCCCTTCAGGCGCAGCAGCTGGTGGCGGGCAATCAGCCGTTGAAGCAACGGCTCCAAACGGGAGCGATCCACCGGGCCATTCCAGGAGAGAACCGCCGACTGCATGGCCACATGGCTGTGGTCGTGATGGTGGTCATGGTCATGGTCATGGCCATGGACATGCAGCGCCTCAGGCTGCCGGTCCAGCCCCAGCAGCAGGGCCGCCGGCACCTGGCCCCGCACCATCGGCACCACGGACACACCCGGGCGCAGCTTGGGGGTCAGATCCCCCTGCAGGGCCTGCAGTTGCTCCGCTGACAGGCGGTCGGCGCGGCTCAACAGCACCAGATCTGCGGCTTGCAATTGGTCGTGGAACAGTCCCTCGAGATCACTGAGGTGGTCGAGGCTCGGATCCGCCAGCCGTTGGGCCTCCAGCGCCGCCGGATCCCCCACCACGCTGCCCTGCGCGAGGGCCTCTCCATCCACCACGGTCACCACGCCGCTGACGCGGGTGCGGGTGCGGATCTCGGGCCACTGAAAGGCCTGCACCAGGGGCACAGGCAAGGCCAAACCGCTGGTTTCGACCACGATGCCATCGAGGTGATCGGCCCGCTCCAGCAGCACTTGCATGGTGGGCAGGAACTCATCCTGGACGGTGCAGCACAGGCATCCGTTGGCCAGCTCCACCACCGGGGTCGGCTCGTCGATCTGGGCGTCGTCCGGACACACCCGGCAGCTGCGGATCAGGTCGCCATCGATGCCCACCTCACCGAACTCGTTGACGAGCACAGCGAGGCGCAGGCCGCTGGTGAGCAGCAGCTGGCGCAACAGGGTGGATTTGCCAGCACCGAGGAAGCCGGTCACCACGGTGACCGGTAGGCGTGGGGCGGGGGTGGCCATGGGGCGCTCGCCTAGGGAACAATCAGCGACCAGCCGAAGGCCGCCCCGATGCCGATCAAGCCACCGGCCAACAGGGCGCGGGTGCTGGGGGCGAGGGCCATCGCACCGTTGCGCAGCAACCCCAGGGAGAGCAGCAGGAGCGCCGCCTGGCTGAGCAGCAACCCCAGCACATACGACGCCGTGGAGGCCGCATCCCACCCCAGCACCGGGGCGCTGAGGCCGTAACCGTGCAGGGCGAAGCACGGCACCAGCAGCAGCGTGGGCAGGCGGCCGATCACCACCAGGCCTTCCACCACCAGGGTGAGGGCCAGCAGCAGGTCGGCACCAGGCAGTTGCGGGGTGGTGAGACCCACCAGGGTGCCCAGCAGACCGACCACCAACAGGGCGATCATCCAGCGGCTCGAGCGCTGCAGGCCCACCAGGGCCAAGGCCAACAGGAAGATCAGGTGGTCAGGCCCCAGCAGGGGGTGGCCAATGCCGCTCATCAGACCCGCCAGCGGGGAGGGCTGCAGATGGAACAGCTCCATCAGGTGATGGGCGGAGGCCGGAGCTGCCGTCAGCAACATCAGGGCCAACACACAAGCAGGCAAGAGCCTGGTGGCGCTGACGGGCAGCAGCCAAGAGGGGCGTTGAATCATCCGGAAACCTGGTCCGCGCCAGGGGATTGAGGGCGTGGTCGAGGCCGGCGGGCGTTCTGGCTGGGGCTGGCACCTGGGGCACACCACCCTTCACAGCTGCGGGACAGCGCCGGTTTTGCACCGGACTTTCCCCGTTACCTCCCTGGGCTGACCCCCCAGGGAACCGGACCTCGGCAATGTAGGCCGTCCCGACCGCGGACGCCCTAGCGGCAGGCGAGGCTGTCGCGTGTGTCCACACCGGTGCGGGGGTTGGTGCCCGAGGCGCGGCCGCATAACGCCTTCTGCTGGGGCAGATCCAGAACGGCATCGGTGAAATCAGCGCCTTCGATCACCGCTCCGGTGAACTTGCTGTTCATCAACATGGCGTTGCGTAGCACCGCACCGCTGAGGTCTGCCCCGTCGAAACGGGAGGCAAAGGCCACTGCGTCCTCGAGGTCGGCGCCGCGCAGGTTGGTGTTCTGCAGATTGGCGGTGTTGAACACGGCCCCGCGCAGGTCGGTGTCGCTGAGGTCAAAGCCCTCCAGGGACGCCTTCAGAAACTCCTGCTGCTGCAGGTTGCGGCCGTGCATGTCGGGCTGAAGGTCCTGAAGGCTGCGTTGGCCGCGCAGTTCCGGTGCGGTGATCGCCTCGGCCTTGGGGACGGCGCCGATCACCCCCAGAAGCATCGGCAGCACGATCCCCAGCACCACCACGGTCCGGGCCAGGAGCTGGTGCAGCGCGCGATGCAGCAAGGGGGTGGGAGCCACGGCGCCACTAGTTTGGAGCGCTCAAGTTATGGCAGGCGGCGGCCCCAGCGCGACCGATGAGCAAAGCCCTGCGCGTGGTGGTGCCGCCCCACCCCCTGATCGGCCACTGGCTGACGCTGCTGCGTGACCGGCAGACCCCGCCGGCCCTGTATGCCACGGCCATGGGGGAATTGGGTCGCTGGCTCACCTACGAAGCCCTGCGCGATTGGATCCCCTACCAGAGGGTGGCGGTGGACACCCCCATGGCCCGCACCGAGGGCACCGTGGTGGATGCGTCGGTGCCTCTGCTGGCGGTGCCACTGCTGAGCGCGGGGCTCGGCCTCTGGGAAGGGGCCCGCACGGTGCTGCCCCATGCGGCTTTGGCCCCGGTGGCCCTGCAGCAACAGACCGATGGGTCGATGGTCGACGCGTTCAATGCCCTTCCCGAGGCGATTCCGGAGCGCGCCGGTGTGCTGGTGTTTGCCCCCCAAGTGGCCAGCGCAACACGGTTGCTGCACCTGCTGGAGCTGCTGGAGGCCAAGGGGGTGGATGGGGTACGGGTGCGGGTGATCACCACCGTGGCCGCCAGCCCCGGACTCAAACGGCTGGGGGAGCGTTTCGCTGAGCTGACCCTCTACACCGGATGCATTGACGCGGAGCTCGATGGCGCGGGCCAGATCCTTCCGGGTGTGGGCGATCCCGAGGGGCGGCTCTGTGGCCTGAGCGGCCCAGCCTTCGTAGGCTGAGGCGATCCCAACGGCATGCAGCACCAGCGATGGCACGTGAGAGCGGCTCCGGATCCCTGGGCACCCTGGTGGCGGGGGCGGTGATCGGTGCCGCCGGCCTCGCCTGGTGGCTGTTGTCGGAAGCGGAACGCCGCCAGCAGCGCTCCAGGCAGGAGCGCAACCTGCGGTTGAGCCGCCTCAGCGGCACCGAGGAGGAGGCGGTGGAGCTCCACAGCGGTGGGCTGCGGTCGGGGCTGGAGTCCGGCCAGGAGTCTCAGCTCCAGGACAAGGTGCAACAACTCAATCAGGCCATTGAGGACGTGCGGCGCCAGTTGGAGGGGCTCACCCCCCAAAACTGACAGCCCAGATGGGGCCAGACGCACCGCTCGGTAGGTTGCTGAAACGACTCCGCCGCAGCCATGCTCCGCTCCGCCGCGATCACCCAGGGGATCCAACGCTCCCCCAACCGCGCCATGCTGCGGGCGGTCGGTTTCGGCGACGCCGACTTCACCAAACCGATCATCGGCATCGCCAACGGCTACAGCACGATCACCCCCTGCAACCTGGGGCTCAACGACTTGGCCAAACGGGCTGAGCAGGCGGCCCACGGCGCTGGTGCCATGCCCCAGTTGTTCGGCACGATCACCGTCAGCGACGGCATCTCCATGGGCACCGAGGGGATGAAGTATTCCCTGGTGAGCCGTGAAGTGATCGCCGATTCGATCGAAACCGCCTGCAACGGCCAGAGCATGGATGCGTTGCTGGCCATCGGCGGCTGCGACAAGAACATGCCCGGCGCCATGCTCGCCATGGCCCGCATGAACATCCCGTCGATCTTTGTGTACGGCGGCACCATCAAACCCGGCAAGCTCGGCGCCTGCGACCTCACCGTGGTGAGTGCCTTCGAAGCGGTGGGCCAGTACAGCGGCGGCCGCATCGATGAGCAGGAGCTCACCGCGATTGAGAAACATGCCTGCCCCGGCGCGGGCAGCTGCGGCGGCATGTTCACCGCCAACACGATGAGCGCCGCCTTCGAAGTGTTGGGGCTGAGCCTGCCCTACAGCTCCACCATGGCTGCGGAGGATCCCGAAAAGGCCGACAGCGCCGCCCGCAGCGCCGAGGTGCTGGCGGCCGCCATTGCGGCGGACATCCGCCCCCGGGATCTGCTCACCCGCAAGGCCTTTGAAAACGCCATCAGCGTGATCATGGCGGTGGGTGGCTCCACCAACTCCGTGCTGCACCTGCTGGCCGTGGCCCGCACCGCTGGCGTGGAGCTGAGCATCGACGATTTCGAACAGATCCGCCAACGGGTGCCCGTGATCTGCGACCTCAAGCCCAGTGGCCGCTACGTGACGGTGGACCTGCACCAGGCGGGTGGCATCCCCCAGGTGATGAAGCTGCTGCTGGATGCCGGCTTGCTGCATGGGGATTGCCGCACCATCGAGGGCAAGACCCTGGCTGAGGTGTTGGCGGAGGTGCCCGCCGAACCCCCCGCTGGGCAGGACGTGATTCGCCCCCTGAGCAACCCGCTCTATGCCAAGGGCCACCTGGCGATCCTCAAGGGCAACCTGGCGGAAGAGGGTGCCGTGGCCAAGATCAGCGGGGTCAAGAATCCCGTGATCACCGGCCCGGCACGGGTGTTTGAAAGCGAGGAAAGCTGCCTGGCGGCCATTCTCGACAAGCAAATCAACCCCGGCGACGTGGTGGTGGTGCGCAACGAAGGCCCCGTGGGCGGCCCTGGCATGCGCGAAATGCTCAGCCCCACGGCGGCGATCGTGGGCCAGGGCCTGCTGGATTCCGTGGCTCTGATCACCGACGGCCGCTTCTCGGGGGGGTCCTTCGGCCTGGTGATCGGTCACGTCGCGCCGGAGGCGGCGGTGGGCGGCACGATCGGCCTGGTGCAGGAGGGCGACAGCATCACCGTGGATGCCAACCGGCTGCTGATTCAGCTCAACGTCGATGGGGCCACCCTGGCCCAGCGGCGCCAGGCCTGGGTGGCACCCGAGCCCCGCTACCGCACGGGGGTGCTGGGCAAGTACGCGCGGCTGGTGAGCTCCAGCAGCAAGGGGGCCGTCACGGATCCTGTGGACTGAGCAGGGCGCGCACCCGCCGGCAAAAGCCCTCCAAGGGTGCACCTTCGGCGGGGCGCTCGCAGCGCTCCCCGCTGCTGGCCCGCATCCACACCGCGTGGTTGCCGTGCCAGAGCAGCGGCGCCTGTTCATCGCCCAGTTGGGTGAGCATCAAGTTGAGCTCGGTGCCACTGCGGTAGATCTCCAACTCCAGATCACGCTCGGGCTGGCGGTTGCCGTCGCCATCGCGGGCCTCGATCCGCAGGCAGCAATCGCTGCACTCGCCGATGCTGATGGGCTCCGCTCCCGAGACCAGCACCGCATGGCGCAGGGGCTTGAGGCAGAGGTCAGCCGCCTTGGCCAGCAGCTCCAGCAGGGGGGCCTCAGGGTTCATGCGGGATGGGTCAAGGCACCGCGCGGATCGAACGCACCAACAGCCGCAAGGCACCGGGGCGGAACCCCGGGTTGCGCCCACCGATGTCGCCGAACTTCGAATGCAGGATCTGCAGCCGGGTGATGCCGGCCGCATCGAAACGCACGGGAAGCCCCACGGGTGTGGCCCGCACACTGGGCGTCAGCCGGCTGAACGGGATGGTGACCACCGAGGTGCCCGTGGCTTGGGTGGAAAACTCCGCCACCCAACGCAGGCCGCCGGGGATCAACTCCGTGAGGCCCGCCACGCCATCCCGGCAGGCCACAGCCAGTTTGTACCGGCGCCCATCGCCATCCAGTTCCAACTGCAGGGCACCGAAGGGTGAGAGGTCGAGCGGTGGTGCGTAGACCGCGGAACGGCAACTCACGAATCCACCGCCCTCGGGTTCCACCTGGGCTTCCATCACCAGGCCATCGGAGCTGGCCCAGCACTGCCCCTGGCTGCGCCCCCCCATGATTGTGTCGTTGAGCGATTGCCAAGCGGCGAACCCATCGCCGCTGGCGATCAACAGGGGCGCAAGCATGGGCACAACCGGCGGCATCCGGGGAGGGGGTCAGAGGCCCCTGGCGGCATCGGCGTCGGCAAGCACCAACACCGGGGTTCGGGGTTGCACCAGCCTCGCAGGTGTGCGCTCCGCCGGTTCCAGCGGATCCATCAACCGCCGCAGCGCCTGTGCCTTGGCGGCACCACTCACCAGAAAAATCACCTGGCGGGCGGCACTGAGCACCGGAGCCGTGAGGCTGATGCGCTCCAGCCCCTTGCCGGCACCGATGGTGACCGCCCTGATCCGCTCCTGGGTGGCGGCGGTGCCGGGGAACAGGGAGGCGGTGTGGCCGTCGTCGCCCAAGCCCAGCAGCATCACATCGAAGCAGGGCGGATCGCCGGGGCACAGCTGACGCACGTGCCGCTCAAAGGCCTCGACGCTGGCCTGGGGGCTCTCGAGCTCCGTGGGCACCGGATGGAAGCGGGCCTGGGCGCCTGGCCCCTCCGGGTTGAGCAGGGTGCCAGCGAGCATGCCGGCGTTGCTGGCGGGGTCACTGGCGGGCACCCAGCGCTCATCCCCTAGCACCACATCCACCCGCGCCCAGGGCAGGTGCTCACGGTTGAGCAGGCGGTAGGCGGCCGCGGGGGTGCTGCCTCCCGAAAGGGCGATGTGGGCTCGATCCCGTTGGTCGAGGGCCAAATCGATCAACGCCGCCACCTGCTCGGAGCAGCGGCGCGCCAATTGGGAGGCGTCATCGACCACCTCGAGCTGATAGGTGGTGGTGGCGCTCATCTCACATCCACTCGGTGTGGAAGCTGCCGGACTGGTCGACGCGCTCGTAGGTGTGGGACCCGAAGCAATCGCGCATGGCCTGCACCAGGTTTTGGGGAAGGCGGCCGGTGAAGTAGCTGTCGATGTAGTCGAGGGAGCTGCTGAGGCATGGCACCGGCACGCCGGCCTGGGCGGCGGCGGCGACCACCTGGCGCAGGCCCGGCATCCGACGGCGGATCTGCTCGACAAACCACGGGTCCACCATCAGGTTGGACAGCTCTGCGTTGGCCGTGTAGGCGTTTTGGATGCGTTGCAGCAGCCGCGCGCGAATGATGCATCCCCCTTTCCAGATCTGGCCGATGGCCGAAAGATCCAGGCGGTAGTCATGCAGCCGGGAGGCCTCCTGCAGCAGCGCCATGCCCTGCGCGTAGCTGGCAATGCAGGCCAGCACACAGGCATCCATCAGCGGAGCCATGGCATCGGCGGGGCTGCCGAGATCGATCGCTTGCGGCGCGGGCGTCTGCAGCAGACCATCGGCCGCCAACCGTTCAGGGCGCATCGAGCTGAGCACCCGGGCGTTGAGGGCGGCATAGATGGTGGGCACGGGCACACCCATCTGCAGGGCGCTCTCCACGGTCCAGAGGCCGGTGCCCTTCTGGCCAGCCGCATCAACGATCTTCTCCACCAGGTCGGAGCCGTCGGCGGGGTCCTTGGTGCGCAGGCAGATTTCCGTGATTTCCACCAGGAACGAGGACAGCTCCTCCGTGGCATTCCACTGGCCCAACACGGCGGACATGGCGTCGCCGTCCATGCCGGCACAACGCTTCATCAGGTCGTAGGCCTCGGCCAGGATCTGCTCGATGCCGTATTCGATGCCGTTGTGCACCGTTTTCACAAAGTGCCCGGCACCGCCGGGGCCGATGTAGGTGACGCAGGGGCCGTCGTCGACCTGGGCCGCCATCTTGCACACCAGCGATTCGATGGCGTCGTAGGCGGCGCGGGTGCCGCCGGGCATCATGCTCGGCCCCTCCAGTGCCCCCTTGGCGCCACCGGAGACCCCCATGCCGATGTAGCCGAAGCTGCGGCTCTCGAGCTGCGCCACCCGCCGCTCGGTGTCGGTGTAGAGCGAGTTGCCGCCGTCGATCAGCAGGTCACCCTCCTCCAGCAAGGGTGAAATCTGCTCGATCATGGCGTCGATCGGATCGCCCGCCTTGATCATCATCAAGATGCGGCGCGGGCGCTCCAGCTTGCCGATGAAATCCTCCAGGGAGGTGGCACCGATGATGCGCTTGCCGGCACCGCGGCCCGCCAAGAACTCCTCGGTCTTGGCGTAGGTGCGGTTGTAGACGACGCTGGAGAACCCATTGCGCTCAGCATTGAGCACCAGGTTTTCTCCCATGACCCCAAGGCCGATCAGGCCGAAGTGGGCCTTATCCATGGCTGGATGCCTGCACGAACGCCTGCAGTGTGGCGAGCTGGTGCTTCGGCTGCACCAACCCGTTGGCAACTGTCAACGGGTCGGCACCGATCAGGCGGTCGGGGCGGCGCTCAAACCACCATGCCGTCAGGGATGGTGGCGTTTTTGACCACCACCACAATGCCGTTGCGGATGTAGAAACCGTGCTCCGGACGATCCGCCTCCTCGACCCGATCCTTGTTGACGATCGTGACGTCGCGGCCGATGCGCACGTTTTTGTCGAGGATGGCCCGTTTCACCGTGGTGCCGCGCCCCACGCCGACGGGGGTGCCGCCCCGTTCCCGCAGCACGGCCCGCTCCTCACTGGATTCGAAGAAGTCGTTGCCCATCACAAGGGTGTCCTGGAGGACCACCTCGTCCTCCACCCGGGAGCGCACGCCGAGCACGCAGTGGTGGATGCTGCAGGCCTTGAGCATGGAGCCCTCCCCGATGATCGACTCGGTGACCTGGCTGTCGAGCATCTTGGTGGGCGGCAGGTACCGGGGCCGGGTGTAGATCGGGAACTTCTCGTCGTAGAAGGAGAAGGCTGGGTTGGGCTGGGCCGTGAGCGCCAGGTTGGCCTCGTAAAACGCACCGATGGTGCCGATGTCCTCCCAGTAGTCGTCGAACAGGTAGCTCTGCAGGTGGTCGCCCCGTTGCAGCGATGCCGGAATCAGCTCCTTGCCGAAGTCCGTGGCCGTTGGGTTCTTGGCCAGCAGGTCGAACAGGGTGTCACGGCTGAACACGTAGATGCCCATCGACGCCAGGTAGGGCCGCTTGAGGGCCTCATCGGCGCTCAGCCCGAGGCGGGACGTGTCCACCCACATCGCCTTGAGGGCCTCCCCCTTGGGCTTCTCGCGGAACTCCTGGATGCGGCCGTGGTCGTTGGTGTGCATCAGGCCAAAGCCTTCGGCCTGGGCCGCGTCCACCGGCAGGGCGCCGATGCTGACATCGGCACCGGTGCTGATGTGGTGCTCCACGAAGGCGCCGTAGTCCATCCGGTAGAGCTGGTCACCGGAGAGGATCAGGTAGTGGTCCACGTCCCACTCCTGGAACAGCCATTGGTATTTGCGCACGGCATCGGCTGTGCCCTCAAACCAGCTGGGGCTCTCGGGGGTTTGCTGGGCCGCCAGCACCTCCACAAACCCCTGACCGAAGCCGGCGGAGAGGTTGTAGCTCTGGGTGAGGTGACGGTTCAACGATGCACTGTTGAATTGCGTCAACACGTACATCTTGTTGATGCCTGAATTGATGCAATTGCTGATCGGAATATCAATCAGTCGGTATTTACCAGCCAGCGGCACAGCGGGCTTGGCGCGCATCTTGGTGAGGGGGTAGAGGCGCGTTCCGGCTCCGCCGCCGAGAATGATGGCCAGAACGCGCTTCATACCGATCCCCAAGTGCCCTTTGCGCAGGCACCGTAAGCGATGGAAAGCCCTGCCCGGGCGGGATTCTGCAGATTGGCTGAAAACTGAAGGAACCGATCTGCGCGTGTTGCCTGCGGCACAGAATTCGGTAGCGCCGAGCGGTTGCCCACCGAGACGTGATCAGGTCTGCGGGTCGTTGAGGTCGAACAGGTCTTGGAGCACCTGCATGGCCAACTGGCGCTGCTGCCGCGGTTGTGGGGCCCGCAGGTTGGTCATCGGCGTGTGCAGGATTTTGTTGATGATTCCCTTGCTGAGGGCTTCCACCACCTTGCGCTCGCGGGCGGAGAGGTCCGGCCCCATGCGGCTCAGGGCCTTGTGCAGCTCCTGCTCGCGGATGTCCTCCAACTGGGTGCGCAGGCGGTTCACCACCGGCACCGCCTCCAGGCCATCCCACCAATCCAGAAACTGGCGCCCCTCGTCCTGAAGCAACACCTCCGCCTCGGCGGCGATTTCACGGCGGGCCTCCTGGTTGCGGGTCACCACCTCCTGGAGGTCGTCCACATCAAACGACTCCACACCCATGAGGGCGGCCACATCGGCGGCGATGTTGCGGGGCACCCCGATGTCGATCAGCATCAGGGAGGAGCGGCGGTTGAGCTTGCCCAAGCGGGCGGCATCAATGATGGGGTCCTCGGCGGCGGTGCTGGTGAACACCAGGGAACAGGTGCTGAGGCAGTGGTCGAGGTCGCTGAGGGGGCGGCACTGCACCGGCAGGCCTGGGCAGTCGGCGGCCATCAGCTCCGCCCGCTCCACGGTGCGGTTGAGCAGCACCACGCCGGGGGCCCCCTTGGCCTGGAGGTGCTGCAGCAGCAGCCGGGCCATGCGGCCGGCCCCCACCACGGCGATCTGCTCCTGGTCGAGGGGCACCAGATCATCGACGCCGCGGGCCTGACCCACCTTCAACTGGGCCAGTTCCACGGCGGCGGAACTGATCGACACGGCACCGGTGCCCAGGTTGGTTTCGGTGCGAACCCGCTTGCCGGTGCTCACCGCCTGGTTGAGCAGGCGGTTGAGAATCGGCCCGATCGACTGGTGCTCCTGGCCAAGGCGCACCATCTTCTTCACCTGGGACAGGATTTGCCCCTCCCCCAGCACCAACGAATCCAATCCGGCGGCCACCCGCATCAGGTGGGCCACCGCCTCGTCATGGTGGTAGGTGAACAGGTGCGGCAGCAACTGCTCCAGCTGCAGGCCTGAGACGTCGCTCAGGAAGCTGCCCACCGCGCTCACCCCCAGTTCGGGATGGCGCAACAGGGTGTAGATCTCGAGCCGGTTGCAGGTGCTGAGGATCGAAGCCTCCAGCACCTGCTCATCGGAACGGAGCCGCTGCAGCGACTCCTCCATGCTCTGCTCGGCGATGCTGAGCCGCTCCCGGATCTCCACCGGAGCCGTGCGATGACTCAGGCCGACGACGGCAATGTGCATGGAGAAGGCTGGGGAAACGGTTCAGGCACGGGTGCGCTCAGCGCAGGGCGATGCTCTTGGCGCCGTCCTTGATGTGCACGGTGGTGGTGAACCGGGCGGTGTTGTCGAGGGTGCTGATCACCAGCGAGCTGGTGCGGGTGCAGTCCTTCTCGAACTTCACGCCGTCGAACAGCAGGCCGTCGGTGATGCCGCTGCCGGCGAACATCACGTTCTCGCCGCTGGCGAGTTCTTCAGCCTCGTAGACCTTGTCGGGGTCGTTGATGCCCATTTCGGCCAAGCGAGCCAGGTTGCCCTCCTTGGTGAGGCCCTCCCACTCGGAGGTTTGGGCCACGGCGGGGTCGTACACCAGCTGACCCTGGAAGTGGGCGCCCATGGCGCGCAGGGCGGCGGCTGAGATCACGCCTTCGGGGGCGGCACCAATGCCCATCAGGCAATGGGTGCCGGTGCCGGTGAAACCGCAGGCGATGGCGGCCTGCACGTCGCCGTCGGAGATGGGCTGCACGCGGGCACCGGTGGCGCGGATCTCCTTGATGAGGTCCTTGTGGCGGGCGCGGTCCATCACCACGATCACCAGCTCATCGGCAGGAAGGCCAAGGCACTGGCTGAGGATCGCAATGTTTTCGGTGGCCGACTTGCGGATGTCCACCTTGCCCTTGGCCGCCGGGGGGGCCGCCAGTTTCTTCATGTAGAAGTCGGGGGCGTTGAACAGGCCACCGCGGTCGGAAGCGGCCAACACGGCCATCGAACCGCGCTGGCTGTTGGCGCAGAGGTTGGTGCCTTCGCAGGGATCCACGGCGAAATCAACGCCGGGGCCGGTGCCGCTGCCCACCTCTTCACCGATGTACAGCATGGGGGCTTCGTCGCGCTCGCCCTCGCCGATCACGATGCGGCCCTGCATCTGAATCTTGCCCATGCGCTCACGCATGGCCTCCACGGCGGCGGCGTCGGCCTCGTTCTTGAGACCCATGCCGGTGAGCTTGGCGGACGCAATCGCGGCCTGTTCAACGACCTCAAGAATTTCCTGAATCAGGGTGCGATCCACGTCAGATCCGGCGAAGGGGAAGGGGGTGCGCAGGCTGGAGGGGTGGCAGCTGACGCATGGCGGCTGGGGGAACCAGCTGACAGTCCAGCAGCTGCAGGCCCTCTCGGGCTTTGAGCGCCGCTCACTGTATCAGTGCTCCCCGGGCCAGCCCCTGCCGGATGGGCCCTGATGCCCTGTTCTTACAATCGCCCTTCCTTGTCCCTCCGGTGGCACCCATGAGCACCAAGCCCCTGGTGATCTCCCCGTCGATCCTTTCGGCTGATTTCTCCCGCCTCGGGGATGACGTGCGGGCCGTGGATGCCGCCGGTGCCGATTGGATTCACGTGGACGTGATGGACGGCCGCTTCGTGCCCAACATCACCATCGGCCCCCTGATCGTGGAGGCCCTGCGCCCGGTGACCCAGAAGCCCCTGGATGTGCACCTGATGATCGTGGAGCCCGAGAAGTACGTGGCCGACTTCGCCAAGGCCGGCGCCGACATCATTTCGGTGCAGGTGGAGGCCTGCACCCACCTGCACCGCAACCTGGGCCAGATCAAGGATCTGGGCAAGATGGCCGGCGCCGTGCTCAACCCCGGCACCCCCATCGACACCCTGGAGTACTGCCTGGAACTCTGCGACCTGGTGCTGGTGATGAGCGTGAACCCCGGCTTCGGGGGCCAGAGCTTCATCGAGAACCAGGTGCAGAAGATCCGCGACCTGCGCCGCATGTGCGACGAGCGGGGCCTCGATCCCTGGATTGAAGTGGACGGTGGCATCAAGGCGGAGAACGCCTGGAAGGTGATTGAAGCCGGGGCCAATGCGATCGTGAGCGGCTCCGGCGTGTTCAACCAGCCCAGCTACGCCGATGCCATCACCGGCATCCGCAACAGCAAGCGCCCCATGGCTGTGGCTGCCTAACCCTGAACAACGGAGGGGCCCACGGGCCCCTCGGGTCAAGCGCACAGGTCAAGCGCTCAGGAACCAGCCATAGCTGTGCAGGCCAATGCCCAGCAGGTTGACCCCGATGTAGCAGACACAGATCACCACAAACCCCGCCACGGCCACCAGGGCGGGGCGACGCCCCTGCCAGCCGCGGCTGAGCCGGGTGTGCAGGTAGGCGGCGTAGACCAACCAGCAGATCAGGGCCCAGGTTTCCTTGGGGTCCCAACTCCACCAACTGCCCCAGGCTTCGTTGGCCCACACAGCGCCGCTGACGATGCCCACCGACAGCAGCAGGAATCCCACGGTGATCGTGCGATAGCTGAGGCTGTCGAGCTGCTCACTGAGGGACAGGCTGGCGCTGCTGAAGCTGAAGCCACCAGTGCTGGCCCCGGCCAGTTCCGCCTGGCGAAAACCGCCACTGCCGATGGAACTGCTGCGCAATTCCAACTGTTGGCCCCGGTCGGTGAGCAACACCGCCAGGGACAGCAGGGAGCCCACCAGCAGGGCCGCATAGCTCACCATGATCACGCTGACGTGCATCACCAACCAGCTGGAGCGCAACGCCGGCACCAGGGGTGCCGCCTGCTGCAGTTGATCCGGTAGGGCGAAGCTGGCGAAGGCCACACCCCCCAGGGCCATGGGCGTGGCGGCGGCGGCCACCACCGGGCTGGGGTAGCTGCGCTCCACCAACAGCTGGGTGAGGGTGCTGGCCCAGGCCAGGAAACAAAGCGATTCGTAGAGGTTGCTGATCGGGAAGTGGCCCGACTGCCACCAGCGCAACACCAATTGGGCCGTGAGGGCCAGGTTGGCGGCGGCCACCAGCAGGCGCACCACGCGCCCACCCTGGCCTTGGCTGCTCACGCTCCAGAACGACAGCGGCAGGGCCAGCAGCAGCAGGGCGAAGGCGCCGAGGCCCAGGGCCAAGACCGGATCGGACACGTCGGGGGGGCTTCAGCAACGGAAGCGCCCAGTCTGCCGTGCGGGACCGGTGGGTCGCCTGTTCTCAGCGGCTGGCCTGTCGCAACAGTTGAAGACCACCGGCCAGGCCAATGAACACCGGCATCCAGGCGGCGAAGAAGGGCCACAGCGTGCCCTTGATGCCCAGGGAACTGAACACGAACGACATCAGGTAGTAGCCAAAGATCAGCAAAACGCTGATGCCGAAGCCCTGACTGCGGCTGGTGCGCGCGTTGGGGCGCACCCCGAGGCTGCTGCCGATCAAGCCAAACACCAGGCAGATGGTGGGGAACGCGAACTTCTCCTGGATGCGCACCCGCAGCCGTCGGGCCTCCTTCTGGTCCCCGGCCTGGCTGAGCAGCGCCTCGGCCCGCATCGCCTGGCCCACGGTCATCTGGGCGGCATCGCTGGGCAGCTCTGCCACATCGATGGGAGTGCGCACAAATGGATAGAAGTAGCTCGTGTATTTGGCCGAGGTGGTGATGTCGCTCTCGGGATCCACGGTGAGGATGCTGCCGTTGCGGAACTCCCACATCGCCCGGCGCTCATCCCAGACGGCGGATTTGGCGGTGAGCACCTGCTGGGTGCCGCCACGGGAGAGGTCGAGCACCGTGACCTGGCTCATGGTTCCCCCCTTGAATTCACGCGCATAAAACAGCTGGGTGAGGCCGTCCTCCGGGGGATCGCCCGGGGTTTTGGGGGCAATCGGGCCGAAGCGCGAGTACACAATGTTCTTGCCGGTTTTGGCCGACAGGGCCCGGCCCAGGGCGGAATCGAAGGTGAGGGAGGCGGCTGTGTTGGCCGCCGGCACGATCACGTCGTTGAAGACGAAGGTGAGCAGGCTCATCAGGAAGGCCAGCACCAGGGCCGGCAACACCATCCGCCAGGTCTTGACCCCCAAGCTGCGCAGGGCCGTGAGTTCACTGTTGGCGGAAAGGCGGCTGAAGGCCAGCAGGGTGGCCAGCAGGGTGGCCATGGGGAACGAGAGCACCAAAAACCCCGGCAGCCGCAGCGCCAACACTTGGCCAGCGGCCAGCAGTGGCATCCCCGATTCAGCCACCATGCGCACCAGCTCAAACACCACCCCCACCGACAACGACACGGCCGTGAAGGCGGCGATGCCGAACAGCAGCGGTGCGATCAGCTCGGAACTGAGCCAGCGGTCCAACAGGGGGATGCGCAACCACTGGCGCCGGAGCTGCTCCATGGGCCGTTGGGCCCAGCTGGCGAGGGCGGAGGGGACGCGGCTCACAGCTTGAAATCCTCCCCGAGGTAGTGGCGGCGCACCAGGGGATCGTTGGCCATCTCCCGTGAGGAGCCGCTGGCCAGGATGCTGCCCTCCGTGAGGATGTAGGCGCGATCGGTGATCGCCAGGGTTTCACGCACGTTGTGGTCGGTGATCAGGATGCCCATGCCCCGCTCCCGCAGGCTGGCGATCAGGCCCTGCAGGTCGGCGACGGCCAGGGGGTCGACACCGGCAAAGGGTTCATCCAGCAGCAGGTAACGGGGCCCGGCCTCCCCCACCGCCAGGGCACGGGCCACCTCACAGCGGCGGCGCTCCCCGCCGGACAGTTGAAAACCGCGGCGGTGGGCGAAGGCACTGAGGTGAAAGTCGTCGATCAGCTGATCGGCACGATGGCGCCGCTCACCCGGGGGCAGGCCGCTTTCCTGCAGGGCGAGCAGCAGGTTGTCGCGCACGCTGAGGGTGCGGAACACGCTGGCCTCCTGGGGCAGATAGCCGATGCCCAGACGGGCCCGCAAGGGCATGGACAGCGCCGCAATGCTCTGGCCGTTCATCACCACCTGGCCGGAATCGGGACGCAGCAGCCCCGTCACCAGGTTGAAGGTGGTGGTCTTGCCGGCGCCGTTGGGGCCCAACAGGCCGACCACTTCTCCGGGCTGCAGGTGCAGGCTCACCTGCTTCACCAGGGGCCGGCCCCCGATGGTGAGGGCCACCCGATCCAGCTCCAGGCTCATGGCTGGGTCGGCCGCTGGCGTGCCGGCAGGCTGACGCGGCTGTAGACCTGCTGGCCGGTGGGGGGAATGGCCACCAGGCGGTCGCGCTCCACCAGATAGACCACCCGCTCGGCCCGCAGGAGGTTGCCGCCCTCCTGGACGATGTCGACATCGCCGCTCAGCACCACACGGCCTTCGCGGCTGAAGTACTGGGCCTGGCGAGCGGTGGCCACGACCCGTTGGTCTGGGTACACGATGCGAACGTTGCCGGTGGCGGTGATCACGCCGGTGGACTGGTCGGCGCGTTGCAGGTCGGATTCGATCGTGACCAGGCCGGTGCGCACACGGGCCGGGCCGGGCGCCGCTGGGGCGGGTGCCGCAGGCTGCACCGGCAAGGGCTGTGCCGCCGAAGGACCGTTCAGGCTGTTGGCGGCCGCCGGGGCCGGCAGCATCGGAACGGCACTGACCAGGGCCAACAGGAGAAACGCTGCTGGGGCCGGCAGTTGGTTGCAACCGCTGATCACCCGGCTCCCCTGTGCGTCAATGGGCGCCATCGTATCCCTCACCGGCCGGCCGCAGCTGCGGAACCGGCAGCGCTGCGGTGGGCAGCTGCTGTTGCAGGGCCTCCAGCAGGGCCTGGGCCCCCTGGCGCAGGTGGTTCAAGTCAAGTCCGAGCTGCACCGGTCCATAGGCCGCGAGGCGCCCCAATCCCTCCCCCAGCAGCACGGTGGCACCGCGCAGGTTGCCCCGCTCCAGGTGCAGCTGGCTCACCGCGATCTGCAGGATCCCCTGCAGGGCCCTGCGGCTGGGCCCCTGACACTCATGCCAGAGGGCTTCAAAGCCGTCGTGGCAGGCATACCACTCCCCGGCGTTGAACAGGGCCACCGCCTGCTCAAACCGGGGATCGGCCATCAACGGTTGCTCGTCGGGATCGAGCGCCGGGCTCAACGCTTGGCGGGCTTTTTGGCGGGCAGCTTGCGCAGGCGGATCGACTCGGGGGTCACCTCGAGCATCTCGTCGGGCCCGATGTACTCCAACGCCCGCTCGAGGGTCATCTGCAACGGTGCCTGCAGGGTGTCGAGTTCCTCAGCGCCGGCGGAGCGCATGTTGGTGAGCTGCTTGGTCTTGCAGACGTTGATCTCCAGGTCTTGGGGCCGGTTGTTTTCGCCAATGATCATGCCCTTGTACACCTTGGTGCCCGGGGTGATGAAGAACTGGCCGCGGTCCTCGGCGTTCTTGAGGGCATAGAAGGTGGCGGTGCCCTCCTCAAAGGCGATCAGCACACCGTTGCGACGGGCGTCAAAGTCGCCCTGCATCTTGCGGTAATCCAGGAACGAGTGGCTCATGATCCCCTCGCCGCGGGTTGCACGGATGAACTCACCGCGGAAGCCGATCAGGCCGCGGGAGGGCACCACAAACTCCAGCTGGGTGCGGCCGTCGTTGGTGTTCTCCATGTTTTGCATCTCGGCCTTGCGGATGCCGAGCTTCTCGATGCAGGCGCCCACGGATTCCTCAGGCACGTCGAGCACCAGAGTCTCGAACGGTTCGGAGGGGGAGCCATCAATGGTGCGGAAGATCACCTGGGGCTGCGACACCTGGAACTCGTAGCCCTCGCGGCGCATGGTTTCGATCAGGATCCCGAGGTGCAGCTCACCACGGCCGCTGACGGCCCAGCGATCCGGTGAATCGGTGTCCTCCACCCGCAGGGCCACGTTGGTGAGCAGCTCCTTTTGCAGGCGATCGCGCACCTGGCGGCTGGTCACGAATTTGCCCTCCTTGCCGGCGAAGGGCGAATCGTTGACCACGAAGGTCATCTGCAGGGTGGGCTCGTCCACCTTGATCAGCGGCAGCGCCTCCGGGTTGTCGGGGCAGGCGATGGTTTCACCGATGTTCACTTCATCGAAGCCGGCCACGGCCACCAGGTCGCCAGCGCGGGCCTCTTCCACCTCAACGCGCTGCAGGCCCTGGAAGCCCAGCAGCTTGCTGATGCGGCCGCGCTTCACACTGCCGTCGTCGCGCAACAGGGCCACCGGCTGGTTGGAGCGGATGGTGCCGTTGTGGATGCGGCCGATCATGATCCGGCCAAGAAAATCGCTGTAATCGAGGGTGGTCACCTGCAACTGCAGGGGCTTCTCGGGATCCCCCACCGGCGGCGGAACATGGCGGAGGATCGCGTCAAACAGCGGCCGCATGTTGTCGCTTTCAGTCTTCATGTCCGGCTTGGCGTAGCCGCCCATGCCGCTGCCGAACAGGTAGGGGAAGTCGCACTGGTCGTCGTCGGCCCCCAGCTCCAGGAACAGGTCGAGCACTTTGTCGACGGCCTGCTCGGGATCGACGCGGGCACGGTCGATCTTGTTGACAAACACGATCGGGCGCAGGCCCTTCTCCAGGGCTTTTTTGAGCACGAAACGCGTCTGGGGCATCGGGCCCTCGTTGGCGTCCACGATCAGCAGGCAACCATCCACCATGCCGAGCACCCGCTCCACCTCACCGCCGAAATCGGCGTGACCGGGGGTGTCCACGATGTTGATGCGGATGCCGTCGTAATCGACGGCGGTGTTTTTGGACAGGATCGTGATGCCCCGCTCCCGCTCCAGATCGTTGGAGTCCATCACGCAGGTGGGCACCGCTTCGTTGTCACGGAAGATGCCCGATTGCGCCAGCAGGGCATCCACCAGGGTGGTTTTGCCGTGGTCAACGTGGGCAATGATCGCGATGTTGCGGATCGGTGTGCCCGGGTGCTGGCCGCTCATGGGGGGGAAACGAAGAACTGGTGAAGGGCGGAATCAACGGCGGATTCCCTGCAGCGGGGTGACATCAGTGGATCTCCCGGACAGCCATCACCCGAGTGGTGATCAGCAACTGGCGGCACCACGGGGCCGGCAGACAAGCGTTTGTATCGGGACGGGATCAACACTTGGGGGGACAAGTGGGATCCGGTGTGTTCACTGCGTGCGGTCTCGGTGCGCTGCGGGGGCGGCCCTTGGCCGCCTGCAGTTCAGGGCCGAAACCGATGTTCCAACGGTGCGTGGGTTGATGCTATCGCAGGGCCTTTCTGAGCCTCAGCGGCGCTCAAGCAATGTGCCGCGCGTCACACCGAGGCGGCTGTCCAGCTGCTCCCGCTGCCACACCTCACGGCCGCTGATGGTGCCGGCCAACGCCTGCCCATAGAGCTGCACCCGGCGGCACACATCGGCAGGGGTGTCGTCGAGCAGTTCGATGCGCAGGTGACGAACACCCGCCGCGAGCAGGGCGGGCAGAGCCTCCGCTGCGGTCTGAGCTCGGCCATTGAACAGGGTGTTGCGGCAGCCGAGGTCGGCCCGCAGCGGGTGATCCACACCGCTGCGATCCCGCAACAACACCGTGTGTTGTTCGCAGGGGCGGCCGCAGTCGGTGTGGTCGTGGCCGTCGGACAAAAACGCGCAGAACAGGCAGTGCTCCATGTGGAACAGCGGCATGTGCTGGTGCAGGGTGATTTCCAGGCTGCCGGGGGCGCAGCCGGCCACCAGATCCAACAATTGCTCGAAAGCCAGGTCGTAGCTGGCGGTGAGCCGCTGCAGGCCCCAGCGGGCCATCAACCAATGGGCCGTGAGCGGATTGGCCACATTGAGCGAGAAGTCGCCTTGGCAGGGGGCCACGGGGGTGAGACGCTCGAGCTGATCGGCGTTGCGCACCAGATAGCCGTCGGGGGCAGCCCGCAGCAGCGGCTCCAGGGTCCAGGCCTCATCCGGACGGGTGATGCGCGGGCCCGCCAGCCAGAGGCCACCGGGCCAGACACCCCGGCCCAGGGCAACCGCCTGGCGCAGCTGGGCGGGGTGCTCCAGATCGGCAATCACGCGGTGCACCGGCTGGTCCCGCAGGGCCTCCAGCTGCTCGAGGCTGCGGGCCAACACGGTGAGCTGCGGGGCCCCATCGGGCGCGGGGTCCTGGGCGGGGTCCTGGCCGGTGCGGGCCTGCAGCAGCAGACGCCGCAGCACAGCCTCGGCCTGGGCAGGGCCGCGGGGGGGCGGGGCCGTGGGGGGGAGCGCAGCGGGCCGCTCGAGGGCTGTTGCCAACTGCTCCACCAGGGCCCTGCGCAGGACGTTGAGCTGGGCCACCGGCAGAAACAACGGCCCTTCCAACTGACACTCCAGCTGGTCCAGGTGCCAGGGGGTGCCCCCCAGGCGCCCCAGCTGCTGGCGCAGCCGAGGGGCATCCAACCCTTGGCCCTGGGCTCGTTGCAAGGGGAGCTCGGATTCGACGCCCCAGGGGCCTCCCATGAGTCCATCGGCACCGATCACCTCCACCGTGAGCGGAGCACCAACGCGGCCGCGCACCCGCAGGCTCAGGGGCCTGCTGCGCTCCGCAACAGTGCGCTCCGCCAACCGCTGCAAACGGCCCTCAAGCTGGGGATCACTGCTCAACCAACAGGGGCAGCCCGGGGCCAAACCCCGCAGGTCGAGACGGCCGGGGCCCAGCGTCACGG
This sequence comes from Synechococcaceae bacterium WBB_10_009, assembly GCA_010030955.1. Taxonomy (GTDB): domain Bacteria; phylum Cyanobacteriota; class Cyanobacteriia; order PCC-6307; family Cyanobiaceae; genus Vulcanococcus. The sequence continues at coordinate 22,122 of RHBP01000007.1, forward strand.
CCAGGCAGCCCCCCGGGCGCGGATCGACACGCATCAGCCGTCCCCCCACCTCCTCGGGGGGCTCCAGGGGCCCCGCGCCTGGGCGTTCCAGCACCACCCCATCGCCGGCTTTGAGGGGCTGATCGGTGCGCAGCACCAGCACGCCGTTGGGCTCAAGCCGCAGCACCTGGCCCAGCAACGGGCCCCGTTTTTTGCTCCATCGGCCATGCACCAGCCCCCGGTGGTTGACGCCCCCCAGCCAACCGGTGCCGAGCCCACGGGAAAAACTGAGCTCCAGTTGCCGGCGCAGGCCGGTGCGCTCTGGCTCCGCCACCGCCTCACCGCCGGGGGCGAGGGCATCCAGGCCACGGCGGTAGGCCTGGGTGACCGCCGCCACGTAGGAGGCATCCTTGAGGCGGCCTTCAATCTTGAGGCTGGCCACGCCGGCCTGCCGCAGCTGGGGCAGCAGCTCCCAGGCGGCCAGATCCTGCGGGGAGAGCAGGTAGCGCTGGTCGTGGAGGTCGCGGGGTTCGCCATCGACCACCAACTGGTAGGGCAAACGGCAGGCCTGGGCGCATTCGCCGCGGTTGGCGCTGCGTTGGCCGAGGGCTTCGCTGGTGAGGCACTGGCCGGAATAGGCCACGCACAGGGCCCCGTGCACAAACACCTCCAGGGGCATCGCCACACCGCGGCACTGCAGTTGGTTCTGCAGCCGCTCGAGATCGCGAAGGCTGAGTTCGCGGGCCAGCACCACCCGCCGGGCCCCCAGATCAGCGGCCATGGCCACGCCGGCGGCGCTGGTGATCGACATCTGCGTCGAGCCGTGCACCGCCAAGGAGGGGGTCAGCTGGGCGGCGAGCACCGCCAGGCCGATGTCCTGGACGATCACCGCATCCACCCCGGCGGCCGCCGCCGCCAACAACAGCTCCGCCGCCTCGCTGAGCTCATGGCTGAACACCAGCACGTTGGCGGTGAGGAACCCCTTCACCCCGCGGCGGTGCAACCAAGCCATCACCTCCGGCAAATCAGCCCGTTGGAAGTTTTCCGCCCTCAGACGGGCGTTGAAGCGCTCCACACCGAAGTACACGGCATCGGCGCCGTTGGCCACCGCCGCACGCAGCGACTGCCAGCAGCCCGCTGGAGCCAGCAGTTCAGGCAGGTGGGGCATCAGCGCTGCAGCCGCTGGGACGGTTCAAACACCTTGAGCGCATCGGCCGACCCCTCAAAGCGCCAGTGCCACGGCTCATAGCTGACCCCCTGGCGGTTCGACTGCGGAAACGACAGGTGGAAATGGAAGCGGTTGGCGTTGGCTTGCAACCAGCGGAACGCCTCCGTGCCATCGAAGCTGGTGGAGAGGTCGGTGCTGGGTGCCCGCCCATCCCCCAGATCCACCGCATAACCAGTGCTGTGCTCGGAGAACCCCGGCGGCGCACTCACCTGGGCCCGCTCCAGGGCGCTCTGGTTGCGCTCCGACTTCACATCAAAAAAGATCTGCTTCTGCAGGGCGATGGAGCGGAAGGCACTGAGCACCCGGATGTCGATGCCCTCGGCGGCGGCGGCGGCCTGCATCGCCTCAAGCGCCGCTGCGGCATCGCGGTGCAACTCAACCCCGGGCGCAATGGCCACCAAATCGCCGCGGGGGGCTTCGCCGTAGGGGAAGTGGCCCAGCAGGCGACCGTCGATGCTGAGGCGGGCCCTGAGGCCCTGCACCGGCGGCGGCGCCAACAGACGGCGCAGCGGCTGGGGCATCACCAGCGCCGCCCCAGCCGCCACCAGCACCACACCGCCGGCGCCGATCAGGGCATTGCGCCAACTGAAACGCCGTTGCAGGGCCGTCGGCACCGTGCGGCGAGCCAGGGGAATGTCCTGCGGGTCGCCGGCGTCCAACGCCCCCAGGCGATGAACAGCGCGGGGATCGGGCGACGGCGACTTGGAGACCCCTCCGGCGCTGGCCAAGCCTGTTCTCCCGGGCTTCAGGGCTTGCGCGATGCTACCGGCGGGCCCCGACGGCGCCAGCAGGGGCCCGCTCAGCGGTGTTAGCTTCGGCCCAACAACCGTTTGGTGGAGCGGGTTTCAAGATGTTGCGAGTCGCGGTGGTGGGCGGCGGCCCGAGCGGTTCCTGTGCTGCTGAAGTGCTGGCCAAGGCCGGCATCGAAACCTGGATCTTCGAGCGCAAGCTCGACAACGCCAAACCCTGTGGCGGCGCGATTCCCCTGTGCATGGTCGCCGAATTCGACCTGCCGGAAACGATCATCGACCGCAAGGTCCGCAACATGAAGATGATCTCCCCCTCCAACCGCGAGGTGGACATCAACCTGGAGAACGACAACGAATACATCGGCATGTGCCGGCGCGAGGTGATGGATGCCTTCCTGCGCAACCGAGCCGCTGAACTGGGGGCCCACCTGGTGAATGGTCTGGTCACCAAGATCGACACCGGTGCCAACCGCCAGGGCCCTTACACCCTCACCTACTCCGACTACAGCGACGGCGAAGCCACCGGTGAGACCCGCACCCTGGAGGTGGATCTGATCGTTGGCGCCGACGGTGCCAACAGCCGCGTGGCCAAGGCCATGGACGCCGGCGATTACAACGTGGCCATCGCCTTCCAGGAGCGGATCAAGCTGCCGCCCGAGGAGATGAAGTACTACGAAAGCCTCGCGGAGATGTACGTGGGCACCGATGTGTCCCCCGACTTCTACGCCTGGGTGTTCCCCAAGTACGACCACGTGGCCGTGGGCACCGGCACGATGCAGGAGAACCAGAGCCTGATCAAGAGCCTGCAGGAGGGCATCCGTGAACGGGCCAAAAAGCGGCTGGTGAATGGTGAAGTGATCAAGGTGGAGGCCCATCCGATCCCCGAACATCCACGCCCCCGCCGGGTGGTGGGCCGGATGGCCCTCGTGGGCGATGCCGCGGGGTACGTCACCAAGAGTTCTGGCGAAGGCATCTATTTCGCCGCCAAGAGCGGCCGCATGTGCGCCGAGCAGATCGTGGAATCCAGCCAAGGCGGGCAGCGGGTGCCCTCCGAGGCCGACCTCAAGAAGTATCTGAAACGGTGGGATCGCCAATACGGCGCCACCTACAAGGTGCTGGAGATTCTCCAGAACATCTTCTACCGCAACGACGCGGCCCGCGAAGCGTTCGTGGAAATGTGCGACGACAAGGATGTGCAGCGCCTCACCTTCGACAGCTACCTCTACAAGCGGGTGGTGATGATGAACCCCTGGCAGCAGCTCAAGCTCACCTTGCTCACCCTGGGATCGGTGCTGCGTGGCAACGCCCTGGCGCCCCAGGGCTACAAGCCGGTGCCCAGCGCCGTGCGCGAGGAGGCGGAGGTGAACGCCATGCTCGCCGTCAGCACCATCAAGGGTGGCATCCGCGTGCGCGGCCAGAAGGGTGCTGCAGTGGCCGAAGGCAGCGATGCCGACAACCGCGAACCGGCCCTCAGCCGCTGAGGCGGCTGAAATCCGCCAGCACCGAGGCCTGGTTGCGCAACACCGCCAACAGGTTGAGCCGGTTGGTCCGCACGGCGGGGTCATCGGCCATCACCATCACGCTCTGGTCGCCGTCGAAGAAGGCGGCTAGGGCGTTGGCCCCTCCCGTCAGCCCCTGGGCCAGCTGTCCGTAGCGATCGGCATCGGATCCGGTGGCGATCGGCTCGAGGCCCTCCAACACCTGCAGCATCGCCGCTTCACTGGGCTGCTCGAACAGGGCAGGATTCACCACCGCGGCGGCGGACAGCACATCCGGGGCGAGGTTGCCCTTTTCCGCCAGCCGTGCGGCCCGGGTGACCACCGCCTGCACGGCCGCCAGGTCGCCACGGCTGCGCAGATCCATCAACAGATCGGCCCGCAGACGCGCATCGGCTGGATCCCGAAGCACCCGCTCCAGGGGCACCGTATCGCCCGCCACAGCCTGGGTCAGGTCGGCGTCGATGCCCGCCTCCTCCAGCAGCTTGTTGTAACGTTGGGCAGGGCGGGAGCTCATCGGCGGGAGCGGCGCCGCAAAGCCAAACCCAGGGAAATCCCCAGAATATCAGCCAGCCAGTCGCCCAAGGATACGTCCCGCCCCGGGGCCAACCGTTGGATCTGTTCGTCCACGGCTCCAAGCAGGGAGCCGGCGGCGCCCAAAAC
>RHBP01000061.1 GCA_010030955.1 Synechococcaceae bacterium WBB_10_009
GGCGGAGCTGCGCACGCGCCTGCAGGCGCTCGAACCCGCCGCCCGCCCCGCCCGCATGCCTGAACTGCTGGGGGGCAGCGATGGCCTCTGCGCCGCCGCCGCCTGGCCCAGCGCCGAGCTGGTGGTCACGGGCATCGTGGGCTGCGCCGGCCTGCTGCCCACCCTGGCGGCGATCCGCGCCGGCAAAGACCTGGCCCTGGCCAACAAGGAAACCCTGATCGCCGCCGGCCCCGTGGTGCTGCCGGAGCTGGAACGATCGGGGTCCAGGCTGCTGCCGGCCGATTCCGAGCACTCCGCCATCTTCCAGTGCCTGCAGGGCACCCCCTACGCCGAAACCGCACGGCTCAGCACCGGCGTGCCCACGCCGGGCCTGCGCCGCATCCAGCTCACCGCCAGCGGCGGCGCCTTCCGCGATTGGGATGCGGCTGATCTGCACAAGGCCACCGTGGCCGACGCCACCAGCCACCCCAACTGGAGCATGGGGCGCAAGATCACGGTGGACTCAGCCTCACTGATGAACAAGGGGCTGGAGGTGATCGAGGCCCATTACCTGTTTGGCCTCGATTACGACCACATCGAGATCGTGATCCACCCGCAATCGATCATCCACTCGATGGTGGAGCTGGCGGATTCCTCGGTGCTGGCCCAGCTGGGCTGGCCCGACATGAAGCTGCCGATCCTCTACTGCCTCAGCTGGCCCGAGCGGCTGAGCACCCCCTGGCGCCGGCTCGACCTCACCGAGGTGGGCCAACTGAGCTTCCGCCAGCCCGACCCCGCCAAGTACCCCTGCATGCAGCTGGCCTACGCGGCCGGCCGGGCCGGCGGCACGATGCCGGCGGTGATGAACGCCGCCAACGAGCAGGCCGTGGCGCTGTTCCTCGAGGAACAGATCCATTTCCTCGACATCCCCCGTTTGATCGACGTGGTCTGCGATCGCCACCGGGTGGATCTGATGGCCAATCCCTCCCTGTCCGACGTGCTGGCGGTGGACGCCTGGTCGCGGCAGGCGGTGCGTGAGGCTGCAGCCCAGCTGCAGGCCAAGGCGCCGGCGGCCCTGCCGGCCTGATGCAGGTCAGCCACCACCTGCTGCTCTGCGCCACCCCCAGCAAGGCGCTGTGCTGCCCCGACCGACCCGGCCGTGGGCCAGGCCAGCTGGGATCGGCTCAAGCAGCTGGTGCGCGACTGGGGCCTGGAGGAGGCCAACCGGCCCGAGGGGATCGTGCTGCGCACCAAGGCCGACTGCCTGCGCATCTGCGCCGAGGGGCCGGTGCTGCTGATCTGGCCGGAGGGCACCGTCTACGGGGGCGTCACCCCGGAGCGGATCGAGCGGATCCTGCGGGAGCACGTGGTCGGCGGGCAGCCGGTGGCCCCCTGGATCATCCGCCGGATGCCAATGGCGCGGCCGCCAGCAGCCGGGTGAGCCAGCGGGCCGTGAGCCGGTCGCCCCAGCAGCCCTGGCCCGCCGCCGCATCGCAACGGGCGTGGAAACCGTTGTGCCCTCCCTGGGGGGTGATCACCACGTCGATGCCCCTCAGGTCCGCCTCCGCCAGGCGACGGATCGGGGCCACCGGCACCCAGGGGTCATCGGCCGCATGCACCAAGAGGCTGGGGGGCAGGCGTGCGGCGGCGCCCTCCAGCAGCGGCAGCAGCGGGCTGGCTTTGGCGTAGTAGTCGTCCACGGAGCCGTAGCCCCAGCGCGGGGCGGTGATGGCGGCATCGAAGGCCCGCAGGCTGCGCAGGCGGCCCGGCGGTGCACGGCCCTCCAGCAACTCCCGCTCCGCCGGTGTCACGCCAAAGGGATCCGCCAGGGTCTGGGCCAACAACCGGCGCAGCAGCCAGCGTTGGTAAACGCGATTCCGGGGCCGCTCGATCTGGCGGGAGCAGGCGTCCAGGTCCAGCGGGGAACTGATGCACACCAGGCCATCCAGCCCTGGCGATCCATCGCCGGCCAGCAGGGCATTGAGCAGCAGGGTCCCCCCCAGGGAGAGCCCCACCCCCAGCAGCGGCCGGCCACCGGAAGCCAGCTGATCCGCCAGCTGCCGGGCACTAGCCAGCACCGGCAGCAGATCACGGTTGCAGCTGGCGGCATAGGTGCCTCGGGCCAGGGGCCTGCCGGCTCCGGCACCGCGCAGGTTGAGGCGGAGCACGGCAAACCCTGCCTGTTGCAGGGTTTGCCCCATGCGCCGCAGCCCCTCGCGGTCGCTGCTGCCCCCCAGGCCGTGCAACAGCAGCACCAGGGCCAGCGGTTCACGGCCGGCCGGCAGCGGCGGGTCGAACAGGGCCAACAGCTGGTCACCACCCCCCACGGGAATCGTGATCGGCTCACCCTGATCGGGGCCTAGCGCCACCGTCCGCAGGGTGTCGCGCAGGGTCTGCAGGTCGCCATTGAACCAGTGCCTGCGCGGCCGGAAGGGCTGCAAACCCAGATCCAGGGCAAGGGTCTGATCAACCGCTCGGGCCCATGGTCGCGATCGCGGCACGGGGATCCCCCTGTCCAAGGTTGTGATCCTGAGGGATCAGGGGGACGCGATCAAGCGGCTACAGCAACTTTGCTGCCCACCCCCTGGCTGCGCAGCTCCGTGCACAGCTGCTGCAGCACCGCCTTGGCATCGCCGAACACCATGGCGGTCTGGGGCAGTTCAAACAGCGCGTTGGCGATGCCGGCGTAGCCAGCCCCGAGGCTGCGCTTCACCACGAACACCTGCCGCGCCTGGTCCACCTCCAGCACGGGCATGCCATAGAGGGGGCTGCTGGGGTCGGTTTTGGCGTCGGGGTTCACCACATCGTTGGCCCCCAGCACGATCACCACATCGGTGCGGGGGAATTCGGGGTTGATCGTGTCCATCTCCAGCAGCTGCTCGTAGGGCACATCCGCCTCCGCCAACAGCACGTTCATGTGGCCGGGCATGCGGCCCGCCACCGGATGGATGGCATAGCTCACCTCCGAGCCATTGGCCTCCAGCAGCTTGGCCAACTCCCGCAGGGCGTGCTGGGCCTGGGCCACCGCCAGGCCATAGCCGGGCACAAACACCACCCGCTCGGCCGTTTCCAGGGCCATGGCGCACTCCTCGGCGCTGCAGCTCACGATGCGGCTGTAGCCGGCTTCATCGCCGCCGCCGCCCACATGGCCGCCGCCGGATGCCGCACCGAGGGCGCCCCCAAACAACACGCTCACCAGCGAGCGGTTCATCGCCGTGCACATCACCTGGGTGAGGATCAGGCCAGCGGCCCCCACCATGGCGCCGGCCACGATCAACAGCTGGCTGCCCACCACAAAACCGGCGGCGGCGGCGGCCACGCCGGAATAGGAGTTGAGCAGGGAGATCACCACCGGCATGTCGGCGCCGCCGATGGGCAGGGTCACGCCGATGCCCAGCAGGGTGGAGGCCACCACCAACAGCCAGAGCGGGCCCACCGCCGGGCCCGCTTCCGGAGCTACAGCGGCCATGAACACCCCGCCCACCAGGGAGGCCAGGGCCAGGGTGATGTTCACCGCATGGCGCACGGAGCTCTGGGTCCAGCCCGGGGTGCCGATCCAGCCCTGCAGCTTGCCCATGGCCACGATCGAGCCGCTGAAGGTGATCGCCCCCACAAACACGGAGATCACGATCGAGATGCGCTCCACCAGGGTGGTGTCGCTGGGGTCAAACAGCGCCACCGCCAGGGCCACCAGCAGCGAGGCCATGCCGCCGCAGCCGTTGAACAGGGCCACGGTTTCGGGCATGGCCGTCATCGGCACCCGCTGGGCGGTGAGCAGGCCCAGCAGGCCACCGGCGGCGGTGCCCACGGCGATCCACAGCCAGGCGGTGGGGCTGGGTTGCACCTGAATCAACAGCCCCACCACCGCCAGCCCCATGGCCAGGGCCGCCAGGCCATTGGCGGAGCGGGCCGAGCGCACCTTGGAGAGGCCCTTCAGGCCAAGGGCCAGCAGCAGCACCGCCAGCAGGTCGATGCCATAACCGAACACGTCGAGGGCGCTCATGAGCCGGCTCCGGATTTTTTACGGCTGAACATGGCGAGCATCCGGTCGGTGACCAGGAAGCCGCCAATCACGTTGAACAGGGCGAAGCCCAGCGACAGCGACCCCAACAGCAGCAGGGGGGTGCTGCCATCGGCCTGGGCGATCAAGGTGATCGAGGCCAGCACGGTGATGCCGCTGATGGCGTTGGCGCCGCTCATCAGGGGGGTGTGCAGGGTGGGGGGCACCTTGCCGATCAACTCCAGCCCCAGCAGGCTGCCCAGCAGCAGCACCCACAGGGCCTGATCCAGGCTGCTCATGCCGCACCTCCCACGGCCACCGGGGCCGGGCTGACGTGGTGGCTGAACAGGCAACCGGCCACGATCGGATCCTCCAGATCCAGCCGCAGCACAGGGGCCGCGTCGTCAGCGGTCGCCGGGGTGATCAGGTGCTCCAGCAGGGCCGCCAGATTGCGCGCATAGAGCGCACTGGCGTGGTTGGCCACCGTGCAGGGCAACCCGTCGCCACCGATCAACTGCACCCCATGGCGCCACACGGTGGTGCCGGCCTCGGTGCCCTCGCAGTTGCCCCCCTGGGCCACCGCCAGGTCCACCACAACGCCGCCGGGGCGCATGTGCTGGAGCATGGCATCGTCGATCAAGCGGGGCGCCGGGCGGCCGGGCACCTGGGCGGTGCAGATCACCATGTCCGCCAGGGCCAGCTGTTCGGTGAGCTGGCGCCGCTGCTCCGCCAGGAAGGCCTCGCTGGCCTGCTGGGCATAGCCGCCGGTTTCACCGGGCTTCTGCTCCAGTTCCGGCGGCTCGATGAAGCGCCCGCCCAGGGATTCCACCTGCTCCTTGGCGGCGGCACGCACATCGCTCACGTAGACCACCGCCCCCAGGCGCCGGGCCGTGGCCAGGGCCTGCAGGCCGGCCACACCGGCCCCGAGCACCAGGGCTCGAGCGGGCTGAATGGTGCCGGCGGCGGTCATCAACATCGGCACGTAGCGGTCCAGGGCCGCCGCCGCCAGCAGCACCGCCTTGTAGCCGGCGATGTTGGCCTGGGAGGAGAGCACATCCATGGCCTGGGCGCGGCTGATGCGCGGCAGCAACTCCAGCGCCAGGCCGGTGAGCTGGCGGCTCTGCAGCTGTTGCTTGAGGTCGTCGTTGCCGTGGGGCTCCAGCAGCCCCAGCAGCACGGCACCGGCCGGAAGGCTGTCGAACTCCGGGCGGCCGCGCACCAGGGCCGCGGCCTGCACGGCCAGCACCACATCGGTGTGGCTCCAATGGTCGGAACCGGCCCCCTTGGCCTCCACCAAGGCCGCGCCGGCATCGCGGTAGGCGTCATCGTCGTAACCGCTGGCCTGGCCGGCCCCGCGCTCCACGCTCAGGCTGCAGCCCTTGGCGGTGAGGCGGCGCACCGTTTCAGGGGTGGCCGCCACCCGCGTTTCGCCTGGGCAACACTCCCGCGGAACCAACACTCGAACCAACGCGTCCCACCCTTCACCAGATCCGTTCAGTGTTTTGCCCTTGCCCGGGCGCGGCAACGGTTCAGCGCCGGATGTGGGCACATCCGCACATGGGCCGGCAACGGCGGACGGACCTCAGGCGCGGCCCGCCAGCCGGGCGATCAACAGCACCGTGAGACCCACCGACAGGCCCACCATCGCCATGCGCCCGTTCCAGATCTCGGCCTGGGGCGTAAAGCCCCGCTTCCACTGGTTCAGCTCCTCAGGCCCCACGGGCACGGGCTCCAGCCCCGCCGTGGCCTGGGAGTCGTCCGGAACCGATGGGCTGGTGGTGGCCATGGCTGGCGCCACAGAATCGACCCAACTTAGTCAGCTCAGAAGGGCGCCGGCGCGGCGTAGAGAATCGGCGCCTGCTCGAGCGGCAGCCGCGGCGCCACCGCCAGCCGGATCTCGCTGACGCCCCCCGCCAGCAGCCGTTGTTCCGCCGCCACCCCCACCATGGCGGCGTTGTCGGTGCAGTAGGCCAGCGGCGCCAGCCGCCACTGCAGGCCCAGCTCGGCGCAGCGCTGCTCCAGCCGTTGCCGCAGCCGCTGGTTGGCGGCCACACCGCCCACCATCACCAGGGTCTCGAGGCCCTGGTCACGGGCACAGCGGGTGGTGCGCTCCACCAACACATCCGCCACCACCTGCTCGAAGCTGGCGGCCACATCCGCCAGGGGGAAGGGCGCTCCGCCGGCCTGATGCTCCGCCTTGAGTTGGGTCACCAGGCGCAGCACAGCGGTTTTGAGGCCGCTGAAGCTGAAGTCGTAAGGGTGAAAGCCCCCCTCCGGCAGCGACACCCGCCCCTTGGGCAGGGCAAACCGGCGCGGATCCCCATCCGCCGCCGCCGCCTGAATCGCCGGGCCGCCGGGGTAGCCCAGCTCCAGCAGCCGGGCCACCTTGTCGAAGGCCTCACCGGCGGCGTCATCCCTGCTGCGGGCGAGCCGCGTGTAGTGGCCCGGGCCATCCACCCGAATCATCTCGGTGTGCCCCCCGCTCACCAGCAGCACCAGGTAGGGCCCGGGGGGCAGGGGATCCCCCAACTGCACGGAGCAGAGGTGCCCCTCCAGGTGGTGCACCCCCAGAAACGGCTTGCCGTGCAGCCGCGCCAGGGTCCGCCCCGTGACCGAACCCACCAGCAGCGCCCCCACCAGGCCGGGGGCGGCGGTGGCGGCGATGGCGTCGAGCTGGCCGTAGCCCACACCTGCCTCCGCCATCACCTGCTCGATCAGCCCCGGCAGGGCCTCCACATGGCGCCGCGAGGCGATTTCCGGCACCACCCCACCCCAGCGGGCGTGCTCTTCAATTTGGGAGGCCACGGCACTGGCCAACACCCGCTGATCCCGCACCACCGCTGCCGCGGACTCGTCACAACTTGTTTCGAGGGCCAGCAGCGTGGGCATCGGTGCAAAAAGGCTCCCCTACTGTCCGCAAGTGACATCCTGCCGTGCAGCAGCTGGACCCGATGCGCCGCCTCTTTGCTGTTCTTCTTTCCGCCCTGCTGATCTTCGGCTTTGCCCCCGTGGCCAAGGCTGATGTGGCCGGCCTGACCCCCTGCTCCGAGAGCGCCCGCTTCCAGCAGCGCGCCGCCGCCGCCAGCACCGACCAGGCCAAGGCCCGCTTCGCCATGTACAGCCAGGCCTCCTGTGGCGCCGATGGCCTGCCCCACCTGATCGTGGATGGCCGCCTCAGCCACGCCGGTGACTTCATCATCCCCGGCATCGCCTTCCTCTACATCGCCGGCTGCATCGGCTGGGCTGGTCGCAACTACCTCAAGGCCATCCGCAACGACAAAGACGCGGCCATGAAGGAGATCCAGATCGATCTGCCCCTGGCCTTCAAGAGCACCCTGGCCGCCGCCACCTGGCCGATCGCCGCCCTGGGTGAATTCACCAGCGGCAAGCTGCTGGAGTCGGACGACAAGGTCACCGTCTCCCCCCGCTGAACCCGGCACCGCCTGAACATCCGATCCATCCTTCGGCACACCCATGAAGAAGTTCCTCACCACCGCCCCCGTGTTCGCCGCCATCTGGTTCACCGTGACGGCCGGGATCCTGATCGAGTTCAACCGCTTCTACCCCGACCTGCTCTTCCACCCGATGTGAGCCCGACCAGGGGCAGCACGGATGCCCCTGATCACCCTTGCTCCAGCGGCCCCCAGGGGCCGCTTTTTTGTTGCCCCCCTCAAGCCAGGCCCATCAGCCGTTCCAGCTCCGCCAGGGCCTGGTCCAGATCGCCATTCACCAGCACGGCATCAAACTCCCCCTCAGCCGCCAGCTCCACCTCGGCCCGCTTCAGCCGCCGGCCGATGGCCTCCTCGCTGTCGGTGCCACGGCCGCGGATGCGGCGCTCCAGCTCCGCGAAGCTGGGGGGCTTGATGAAAATCTGAAAGCCGCTGGGGAAGCTGCGGCGCACCTGGCGGGCCCCCTCCAGCTCGATCTCCAACAACACCGGCCGACCCGCCGCCAGCTGCAGCTCCACCGGATCGCGCGGCGTGCCGTAGCAGTTGCCCGCGAATTCAGCCCACTCCAACAATCCCCCTTGGGCCACCTTGGCCTCAAAGGCATCCCGCCCCAGAAAGAAATAGTGCTGGCCGTCAATCTCGCCGCTGCGGGGGGCACGGGTGGTGGCGGAGATGGACAGCCAGACCTGGGGATGGCGGGCCAGCAGGGCCGCCACCAAGGTGCCCTTGCCCACGCCACTGGGGCCGGTGATCAGGAACAGCCGGCCGTCGGGGAGCACTGCAGCCATGGGGCCTGGTCGCGGCCCTGCAGAGTAGGAGCGCCGCCGCAGCCCCCAGCCCCCATGGCCCCGCTGCCGCTCCAGGCCATGGACTACACGAGCCTGCGGGCGGTGCTGGCGGAGCTGCGCCCCCAGGCCGTGCCCAGCCGCTTTGAAAAGGCCCAGCAGCCCGATGGCCACAGCCTGCAGCTGGGGCTGCGCACCCTGGAGCGGCGCCTGTGGCTCGAACTCAGCTGGCTCGCCGAGGCCCCACGGCTGCTGGCCATCGCCCCCCCGCCCCGCGGCGGCGAGGGCAGCACCCTGGCCCAGCAACTGCAGCATGGCCTCAGCGGTCTGGCCCTGGTGGCGATCCAGCAACCGCCCTGGGAGCGCTGTGTGGAGCTGGGCTTTGCGCCACGGCCCGGCGACGCCATCCAGCGCAGCCTGGTGTTGGAGCTGATGGGCCGCCACAGCAACCTGTTTCTGCTGGATGGGGAGCGCCGGGTGGTGGCGGCGGCCCGCCAGGTGCGCGACCAGCAATCCCGCTGGCGGCCCATCGGCACCGGCGACCGGTACAGCCCGCCGCCGCCGCAGGCGGGCCGTCCGCCCGACAGCACCGACAGCTTTGAAGCCTGGCGGCGGGAGCTGCTGCTGGTGCCGCTGCCCCTGCAGCAGGCCCTGCAGAGCAGCTTTCAAGCCATCAGCCCCGCCCTGGCCCTGCAGCTGGCCGGTGAGGCGGCCTCCGACGCCCAGGCGCTGCTGCGCACCCCGGTGACTGCGCTCACCAGCCACCAGTGGCAAGGGCTCTGGCAGCGCTGGCAGGGCTGGCTGGCGGCCCTGGAGACCAACCAGTTCGGCTTCACGGCGGGGGGCGTCACCCCCTACCGCTGCTGGCAGCCCCCCGGGGTTGCGGGCCAGCCCGTGAACGCGGCCCTGGCCGCCTACCACCGGCGGGTGCTGGACAGCCGCGCCCTCATCCAACGGCAGCAGCAGCTGCAGCAACGGCTCGAGCGGGCCCTGGAGCGGGAGCACCTGCAGAGGCAGCAGCAACAGCTGCTGCTGGCCCAGGTGGAGCAGAGCGATGGGCTGCAGCGCCAGGCCGATGCCCTGCTCTGCCTGGCCCAGCCCAGCCGCGAGCAGGTGGCCGAGGCCCAGAGCCTCTACAAACGCGCCCGCAAGCTGCGCCGCTCCGTGGCCGCCATCGAAACCCGGCTGGCCCTGCATCAGCAGCGCATCGAGCAGCTGGAGGCCAGCCTCACCTATGTGGAGCTGTGCGGGCCGGAGGCCCCCGCCGGTGGCCTCAGCCAGCTGGAGGCCCTCGAGCAGGACTGCCAGGAGCTGCTGCTGCAACGCCACCGCTCACGGCGGGAGCGGGGCCGGCCGGATGCCAGCCCCAGCCCCCTGGAGCTGCGCAGCCCCAGCGGCCTGCGGCTGCAGGTGGGCCGCAACCACCGCCAGAACGATTGGATCAGCCTGCGCCAGGCCCGCCGCGGCGACCTCTGGTTCCACGCCCAGGAATGCCCGGGCAGCCATGTGGTGCTCAAGAGCTCGGAGGGGCTGGCCGCCGAAGCCGATCTGCAGGCCGCCGCCGACTTGGCGGCCCACTTCAGCCGGGCACGCAGCAACGGCCGCGTGGCGGTGCTGATGGTGGACACCGACAGCCTGCAGCGCATTGCCGGTGCCGGCCCCGGCACCGTGCGCCACCGCGGCGGGGAGCTGCTCTGGGCTGAACCGCAACGGGCCGCGGCGCTGTTGCAGGCGGCCGCCCCT
>RHBP01000062.1 GCA_010030955.1 Synechococcaceae bacterium WBB_10_009
GTGAGCGCCAGCATCTGGGTGAGGTGGTTCTGCACCATGTCCCGCAGGGCGCCGCTGGTTTCGTAGTAGCCGGCTCGCTCCTCCACCCCCACGGTTTCCGCCGCCGTGATCTGCACGTTGGCGATGTAGTTGCGGTTCCAGATCGGCTCGAAAATCGTGTTGGCGAACCGCAGCACCAGGATGTTCTGAACCGTCTCCTTGCCGAGGTAGTGGTCGATCCGGAAGATCTGCTGCTCCTGGCCGCAGCTCTGCACCACCCGGTTGAGCTGCTCGGCGCTGCTGTAGTCGGTGCCGAAGGGTTTTTCGATCACCACGCGGCTGCGGGCGGGGTCGCGCAGCAGGCCGGCGGCCGCCAGGGCACGGCAGCCGCTGCCGTAAAAGGCCGGTGACACCGACAGGTAGAAGGTGCGGTTGCCGCGGGTGGCCTTGAGCCGGTCGAGCGCCTCCAGGCGCGTGCCCAGCCGCACCACGTCGTCGTTTTGCTGCAGGTCCACCGGTTCGTAGAACAGGCAGGCGGCGAACTGCTGCCAGGCGGCCTGGTGCTGCTGCACCTCGCCGGCCATGGCCTCCGCCATGCGGTTGCGGAAGTCGTCGTCGCTCCAGGGGCGCCGGGCGCAGCCGAGCACGGCAAATTCGCTGGGCAGGCGCCGCTGGCGGAACAGCTCAAACAGCGCGGGGATCAGCTTGCGGTGGGTGAGGTCGCCGCTGGCGCCGAAAATCACCAGGCACTGCGGCGCAATCACCCGTTCCTGGCGCAGCCCCACGCGCAGGGGGTTGGTCTGGGTGGCGGGCATGGGCAACGCGGAGCGTGCGTGCCCCTGGTTTAACGAGCCCTCCGCACATGCGCATGGCTTGGCAACAAAAAAGCCCGCCGGTGGGCGGGCCTGTGTGGAATTGGAGACCTCGGGCTCAGTAGGTTTCCACGTGCCAGCGCTCGGCCTTCTTGAGGGCGGGGCGCAGCTCGCTCCAGTCGAGCCCCTTGGCGGCGGCGGCGGCGGTCATCGCTTCGTCGATGCCGGGCTCCATGCCCCGCAGGCCGCACATGTACACGTGGGTCTTGGGGTTTTCGATCATCGCGAAGATCTCGTCGGCGTGCTCGCTGACGCGGTCCTGGATGTACATGCGGCCGCCCTTGGCGTTCTGCTGCTCGCGGCTGATCGCCTTGGTGTAGCGGAAGTTGTCGGGGAATTCCCGCTCGTAGCGGTTGAAGTCGTCGTCGTAGAGCAGGTTGGCGGTGGTGGGGGCCCCCATGAACAGCCAGGCCTTGCCCTTGAACGAACTGCCAGCCGTTCTTGTCGCGGCTCAAACATGCGGCGCAGGTAGGTGCGCATCGGCGCGATGCCGGTGCCGGTGGCCAGCATGATCACGTTGGCGTCGTCATCGGCGGGCAGCAGCATCTCCTTGCCCACCGGGCCGGTGATTTTCACCTTGGCGCCCGGCTCGATGTCGCACAGGAAAGTGGAGCACACACCGTTGATGGTCTCGCCGTCCTTTTCGTATTGCAGCTGGCGCACGCACAGCGACACGGTGTTGCCGGCCATGTCGTCGCCGTGGCGGGTGCTGGCGATCGAATAAAGGCGCAGCTTGTGGGGCTTGCCGTTGGCGTCTTCGCCGTCGGGAATGATGCCGATCGACTGGCCCTCCACGTAATGGAGCTGGGGATCACCGCCCTTGAGGTCGAAGGTGATGTGGTTCACCCGGCCAATGGCCCCATCCGCCAGGAGGCTGTAGTTCTCGGTGACGGTGCCGACGAACGGATCCTTGGGCTTGTAGAGGTTGACGGGAACGTCGGCGTGGGACACGGGGGCGGCTGCGGTTGTTTTGGCGGTGGACTCGGCTTTGGCGGCCGGGGCTGCTTTGGCGGCCGGCTTGGCGGCGGCCTTGGCGGCGGGTTTGGGGCTGGCGGGCTTGGCCGCTGCCTTGCTGGCGCTCGGGGCTGGGGTGGGGGCGGTGCTGGCTTCGGCGTTGGCGGGAGCCACGGAGATCACCTTGCCACCCAGGCGGCTGATGGACTGCATCAGCGGTTGCAGGCCGGAGAAGGGAACGTTGATCGTCCGCTCCGCCTGGCGCGCCTGGGCGCTGCCGTAGCCCTGCACCACCACCGAAAACATGCGTGAATCGCTGCGGCTGGAGGTAGCGGTCGAAACACGCATGGTCCCGGGGGGCCTGTAGAACGCGCGCGATCATAGGGAACTTCCCGGGGTTGCTTCCTCCGCGTCATTGCCAAGATCCGGTTAAGTTGCCCGTTGCCTGCCTTCGCTACGTCGGCTCGACCCCTTGACGCAGCTCTCGATCGATTCCACCGGCGCCCTGGGCGGCCCGGTGATCACCCCGGTGCGGGCGCTGGAGAGCGGCTGTTGTGAGCTCGACACGATCCAGCAGGAGATGGAGCGCCTGCCGGGGGGCTGCCGCCGCCTGGCGGTGCAGCTGCGCCTGGGGATCGACCCCCAGTGGCTGTGGGCGGTGCTCACCGATTACGACGCCCTGAGCCGCTTCATCCCCAACCTGGAGTGCTCGCGCCTGCTGTGGCGCCGCGGCAATGTGGTGGGCCTGGAGCAGGAGGGGGCCCAGGTGTTCATGGGGCTGCGCTTCCGTGCCCGGGTTCACCTGGAGCTCACCGAGCAGCTGGAACAGCGCCGGCTCAGTTTCACCATGGTGAAGGGTGACTTCCGCCGCTTCGAAGGGGCCTGGCAGATCGGCGGCGATGGCAGCACCACCACCCTGCTCTACGAACTCACCGTGCAGGGCTGTGTGGGCATGCCGATTGGGCTGATCGAGCAGCGCCTGCGCGATGACCTGGCCTCGAACCTGCGGGCCGTGCAACGGGAGGCCCAGCGCCGCTGCGCCCTGGCGGGCTGAGCCCACAAAAAAGGCGGCCCGGAGGCCGCTGGCTGGTGATACCCCCAAGGGGATTCGAACCCCTGTCGCCTCCGTGAAAGGGAGGTGTCCTAGGCCTCTAGACGATGGGGGCTAGGACTCGGACGGTGCTCGGGCCGGGCTGATACAGCTGGAACCCTTGCTGCGCCTGGCTTTTGAGCCATCGCGCCGCCGATTGAATGACGTTACGGGTCGAAGGGGCCCTTCGTCAATCAGACCGCCCCCTGGCCATCCCACACCGGCACGGTGAAGTGGAAGCAGGCCCCTTCGCCCGGTTCCGACACCACCCAGATGCGGCCCCCGTGCACTTCGGTGATGCGGCGGCACACCGAGAGGCCCACCCCGAAGCCGGAGGTGGTGGAGGAGGTCTGCGGCAGCCGCACCCGCTCCAGGAAGATCCGTTCCTGCTCATCGCGGGGGATGCCTGGGCCCGAATCGCAAATGCTCACCTGCAGCCACTGGCTGGTGCGGTGCAGGATCGTGAGGCTCACCCGGCCGCCATCGGGGGTGTATTTGAAGGCGTTTTCCAGCAGGTTGAGCAGCACCTGGCGCATGCGGCGCTGATCGCCAAACACATCCGGCAGGTCGGTGGGGATGTCGGTGATCAGTTCCAGGCCCCGGCCCACCCACAGCTTTTCCAGTTCCAGGATCGCCTCGGCGGCCACCGGCCCCAGGGCCAGCCGTTGGGGGTTGAACAGGGCCTCCCAGCGGGTGGTGCCCACCTCCAGCAGGTCCTTGGAGAGCTGTTCGATGTCGTCCAGCCGGCGCCCGAGCACGTCGCGGAAGCGGGGCTGGTCGATCTGCCCCAGGTTGAGGCTCTGCAGGGCCAGTTTGGAGGCGGTGAGCGGGGTGCGCAGCTCGTGGGCCACCATGCGCAGCAGGCGCTCCTGCACCCGCAGCCGCTCGATCAGGGTTTCGTTCTCCTGGCGCAGCACCAGCAGCTGGTCCTCCAGCTGCAGCTCCCGCTGGGTGCGGCTGCCGTCGCTTTCCACCGGCCGCAGGCTCATGCCGAGGCCGCTCACCACCTCCTGCTGCTGCCAGCGCGGCAGCCAGTTGCGCAGCTGCAGCAACAGGGTGTTGCCGGCGAACACCTGGCGGGGGCTGGGCTCCAGCTTGATCAGTGCCGGGGTGGCCACCAGGCGGTGCAGCTCCAGCAGTTCCGGCCGCAGGGCGGGATCCACCACATCGAGCTGCACGTCGAAGCCGAAGTCTTCGTGCTCCAGGAAGGCCATCAGGCCCCGCAGGTCCGGGGTGGCGCGGTGGTGGGGAGAGGCCACCAGCAGCAGCTTCAGCAACCGGCGGCTGCTGGGGTCGTCAGGCGCAACGAAGCCGCCCTCCGCGTCGGGAAGGATGGCGGGAGCGGTGTCGGGCTCGGCGGGGTTGAACTCCCCTGCGGCGGGCACAGGCGCGCTGAATCCTGGAGAAAAGGTTGTTTCACCCTATGGGGTTTGGCCAGAACTGGTTGGCGCCGCTATGACGACTGTGACGAGTCGTTGTTTGAGGCATCGGCGGTGGCGCACCTGCGGGATCTGGTGACGCGCGTGCATCCGGTGTCCTCGGCGCGGGTGGGCGGCAGCGGCAGTCGCATTCAGCTCGACACCACCTTGCGGCGTTGGTTCAACCGCAACCTGGGGCTGTGGCGTTCGCGGCGCCAGTACTTCTTCCCCGACGACGAGGTGCTGCGGGTGGACATGCTGCTGCGGGTGCAGACGTTTGAAGACCAGGCTGAAGTGGAGCCCCGCTACCGCTTCACCTGGTGGCCGGAGCAGGAGTACGACTTCTTCGAGCTCAAGCCGCGCTACGTGCGGGAAGGCACCATGGACGCCTCCCTGTGCGGCCATCAGCTGCGCCGCAGCCGCGGCTACCTCTGCGGTTCCCCCACCAAGAGCCAGATTCGCCAGGCCGATGAGCACGAGGTGGTGTTCGAATCCCATTACCTCGAGTGGGACATCCTCGAGCACATCCGCCTGGTGGATCAGGACCGCTTCCGCGCCCGCTCGATCTACTCCTGGCGCGACGGCAACCTGGAGCTGGTGGAGACCCACCACGAAATCCGCCTGGAGCCGGCCGGGCCGCCCTTGCCGGCGGATGCCTGATCGTGCAGCAGGATTGGCCCAGTTGTCGCTTCCCCTGCGTGCGCCTTTCGATCGGCCGCCTTGGCCTGATGCTGTTGCCGCTGGCCCTGGTGCTGGCCCCCGTCGCCGCCTGGGCCGCCCCCGCCAGCCAGGCGGACATGAGCCTTTACACCCGCATGGCGGCGCTCAACGTCTGCATCGCCCGCGCCGCGGGGGTGGACTTCGACAAGGCGGTGGCCATCGCCGGTGAAACCATCGCCCAGGTGATCCAGGGCCAGCACCAATCGCGCATCAGCCAGGTGAGCGATCGGCCGTTGTCGGTGGAGGAGCTGCGCAAGGGCTCGATCAATTCGGCGGTGCTCGGGGCCGTGGAGCTGTGCCCCAAGGAGGTGCCCGAGGAGGTGCGCAAGAAGGTGGATGAGGTGCTGAAGATCACCACCGAAGGCGAGCCCGCCACCAAGCCTGCACCCGCTGCCAAGCCTGCACCCGCCGCCAAGCCCGCTCCGGCCGCCAAACCCGCCCCCGCTACCAAGCCCTGACGCCATCGCCATGGCCAGCGTTCGCCTTGCCGACTACCGCCCGGCGCCGTGCCTGATTGCCCACACGGATCTGCAGGTGCGCCTCTACGCCGACCACACCCTGGTGGAGGCCACGCTGCAGCTGGAGCCCAACCCCGCCGGCACGCCAGGCCCCCTCATCCTGCGGGGGGAGGAGCTGGAGCTGCTGGAGCTGCAGCTCGATGGCGCCCCCCTGGCGGCGACGGCCCACCGGATGGAACCCGGCGCCCTGGTGCTGCTGGAGCCGCCGGCCCGGCCGTTTGTGCTGCGCAGCCTGGTGCGCATCCACCCTGAAACCAACAGCAGCCTCGAGGGGCTGTACGTGAGCGGGGGCCTGTTCACCACCCAATGCGAAGCCGAGGGGTTCCGGCGCATCACCTACCACCCGGATCGCCCCGACCTGCTCAGCCGTTTCCGGGTGCGGATTGAGGCGGACCGTGCCACCTGCCCGGTGCTGCTCTCCAACGGCAATTGCATCGACACGGGCCTGCTGCCGGCCGAACCCAACGCCGCCGGCGCCGAGCCCACGGCGCGCCACTTCGCCGTTTGGGAGGATCCGTTCCCCAAGCCCTCCTATCTGTTTGCCCTGGTGGCGGGGCGGTTGGAGGAGGTGAGCGATGGCTTCACCACCCGCAGCGGCAATGCTGTGCAGCTGCGGCTGCACGTGGAGCCCGGCGATGCGCCCTACACCGCCCACGCCATGGCGTCGCTGAAGCGCTCGATGCAATGGGATGAGCGCCGTTATGGCCTCGAGTACGACCTCGATGAGTTCAACATCGTGGCGGTGCGCCACTTCAACATGGGCGCGATGGAGAACAAGAGCCTCAACATCTTCAATTCGAAGTTGGTGCTCGCCGATGCCGCCACCGCCAGCGATGGCGAACTGGAGCGCATCGAAAGTGTGATCGCCCATGAGTATTTCCACAATTGGACGGGCAACCGCATCACCTGCCGCGACTGGTTTCAGCTCTCCCTGAAGGAGGGCCTCACCGTGTTCCGTGACGCCAGCTTCACCGCTGATCTGCATTCCGCGGCGGTGAAGCGGATCGAGGACGTGTCGCTGCTGCGCAACACCCAGTTCCGGGAGGATGCCGGCCCCACGGCCCACCCCATCCAGCCGGATCACTACCAGGCGATCGACAACTTCTACACCACCACGATCTACGAGAAGGGATCGGAGGTGATCCGGGTGCTCCACACCCTGCTGGGGGAGGAGACGTTCATGCGGGGCATGGCGCTGTATGTGAGCCGTCATGACGGCAGCGCCGCCACCTGCGACGACTTTGTGCAGGCCATGCAGGATGCGGCGGAGCAGGCCTGGGCCGCTGGGGCCGCCATCCCCCGCTTTGATTTCGGCCAGTTCCGGCGTTGGTACCACCAGGCCGGCACCCCCCAGCTGCAGATCGAGCGCCACTGGGATGGCGATGCCGGCACCCTGCAGCTGCACATCCGCCAGCACACCCCGCGCACCCCCGGGCAGCCCGAGAAGCAACCGCTGGTGATCCCGCTGCTGCTGGGGCTGCTGGGCCAGGTGGGGGAACCGTTGCCGGTGCGCGTTGCCGGTGAAACGCCGGAGGCCGCCGCCGCGGCCACCCAGGCCCACGGTTGGGGCGAGGCCAGCCGCCTGGTGGTGGTCGACCAGCCCCAGCAGCAGCTCACCCTGGTGGGGCTCGAACCCCACAGCCATCCGCCGGCCCTGTCGCTGCTGCGCGGGTTTTCAGCGCCGGTGAAGCTGCAGGTGCCGCGCGACAGCCGGGAGCTGTTGCACCTGTTGGCCTGCGACAGCGACCCCTTCGCCCGCTGGGATGCCGGCCAGGAGCTGCTGCGCCAGGCGGTGCTGCAGCGGGCGGCCGGAGCCCCCAACGACGAACTGGAGGAGGGGTTGGTGGCGGCGTTCGAGCGGATCCTGGCGGAGCCGGGGTTGTGCGACGCCAACCGCAGCATGCTGCTGGCCCTGCCGGGGTTGCCGGAGCTGGAGGATGCGGCCGGTGAGGGCTGCGATCCCCCCGCCCTGTTTGAGGCGCTGCTGGCGCTGCAGCAACGCTTTGGTGAGGAGCTGCAGGAGCCCCTGGAGCACAGCCTGGAGCGCTGCCGCCCCGAATGGCTGCTGGCCTGGCCCGATGGGGTGGGCGACCGGGCCCTCACCGCCACCGCCTGGAGCTGGCGGGTGGCCGCGGCGGATCCGGGGGTGCGGGCCGAGGCCGCCGCCGCCGTGGAGGGCCCCTCGATGACCCTGGCCCGTGCCGGCCTGCGCGCCCTGCAGTGCCACGACTGCCCCGAGCGCAGCGCCGCCCTGGCGGCCTTCTACGAGCGCTGGCAGGACAAGCCGGTGATCCTCGATGCCTGGTTTGGCCTGGAGGCCTCCACCCCCTTCGGCGATGGCGTGGCCCGGGTGCGGCAGCTGCTGGAGCACCCCCGTTTCGATCCCGCCGCCCCCAATTCCCTGCGGGCGGTGCTGGGGGGCTTCGCTGGATCGGCGCCCCAGTTCCATGCGGCCGATGGCCGTGGCTACCGCTTTGTGGCCGAGCAGATTGCCGCGGTGGATCAGCGCAACCCGATCACCGCCTCGCGCATGGCCAAGCTGTTTAGCCGCTGGCAGAGCTACGGCCCCGAGCGCAGCGCCCGCATGCGCGAGGCGCTCGAGCAGCTGGCGGCGGCGCCCCTCTCCCCCAACAGCCGCGAGGTGGTGGATCAGTGCCTGGCGGTGGGGCCCGCTTGAGCTAGCGGGGCAGATCCAGCAGCTGCAGCCCCTGGTGCAGTTGGCTGAAGCGGCTGCGCCGCAGCTCGCCCCCCTCCGGGCCGGCGTGCAGGCCCCAGAGCCCCTCCCAGTAGAAATAGATCACGCCATGGCCCCGTTCGGCCGCCAGGCGCACCTTCTCGTTGAGGTTGGCCATGGCGGTGGTGCGGCCGCCGAAGCCCGCCAGGATGCCGATCTCCACGGGGATGCCCCAACCGCTGGCCTTCACCAGGGCGGGTTGCTGCAGGTCGCGCTCGAAGCCCTTCACGGAGTAGGCGTAGTTCTGCACCACCAGCTCATCGATCAGGTGCCCCAGGGCCCAGATCTCCCAGTCTTGGAGCCACACGTTGTACGCGAAGCGGAAGGGGCCCGGGGAGAGGCTCACGTAGGCGCTGCCGAGGCCACTGCTGCGCAGGGTGGCCCGCAGCTGGCGCAGCAGGGCGGTGAGCTTGTGGCGCCGCCAGGTCATCCAGGCCCGGTCGGTGTGGTTGTCGGGCGGTTGGCGGCCGGTTTCCTGTTGGAAGAGGTCGCGGGTGAAGGGGTCGTAGCCCAGCTCCACCGGCCAGGCGAAGTGGTCGTCGAGCTGGATGCCATCCACCCTGCAGCGCTGCACGATCTCGCCGATCAGCCCCAGCAGCCGCTGCTGCACCCCCGGGTGGGCGGGGTTGAGCCACACCATCGGTTTGCCGTGCATCTGCATGACGGTGCTGCCATCGCGCTTCTGCAGCACCCACTCCGGGTTGTCCCGCACCACGGCGGCATCGGCGGGCTCCATCAGCCCGTACTCAAACCAGGGGATCACCTTGAGGCCGCGGCGGTGCGCCGCTTCGGTGAGGCTGCAGATGGGGTCGTGGCGGGCGCCGCTGCGCTCCAGGGCCGGTTCGATCGGGGCCCAGCGGCTGCGGTGGAAAGTCGTGCCGCGGCTCCACACATTGGGGTAGAGGGTGTTGAAACCGGTGGCGGCCAGCTCGGCCACGGCCTGCTCCAGCCGCTCGCGGCTGTAGTACAGCGGGCTGGGGCTGTTGGTGAGCCACACGCCGACGCGCCGCGGGGCGGGCTCGGCCCGGGACCCTTGGGTGCCCGTTAGGGGTGCCAGGGCCAGCGCCGCGGCCAGGGCGAGGCCACGCCAGCGCTGCCGCATCAGCGGAACATCGAGCTCACGGAGCTCTCGTCGTGGATGCGCCAGATGGCCTCCCCGAGCATGTTGGCCACCGACAACACCTGCAGCTGCGGGAAGCGGCGCTCCTCGCTGAGGGGGATGGAGTTGGTCACGATCACCTCCTCAAACAGCCCCGGCGCCGAGAGACGCTCGATCGCCGGCGGCGAAAACACCGCATGGGTGGCGCAGGCCAGCACGCGGGTGGCGCCCCGCTCCCGCAGCAGCCGTGCACCGGCGCAGATGGTGCCGCCGGTGTCGATCATGTCGTCGATCAGGATGGCGGTCTTGCCGGCCACATCGCCGATCACCGTGAGGCTCTCGGCCACGTTGTGGCCCGAGCGGCGCTTGTCGATGATCGCCAGGGGGGCGTCGTTGAATTTCTTGGCGAAGGCGCGGGCCCGGGCCACGCCGCCCACATCCGGCGACACCACCACCACCTCGCCGAA
>RHBP01000063.1 GCA_010030955.1 Synechococcaceae bacterium WBB_10_009
GCCACCGCCGCCGCCAGCCTGGCGGAGCGGATCCGCCCCCAGCTGGAGCGCCAGGGCTGGTTGATCATCGGCCCCGCTCCAGCCCCGGTGGCCCGGGTGGCGGGCAACAGCCGCTGGCAGCTGTTGCTGCACGGCCCGGCGACGTCGGAGCTGCCCCTGCCGGTGGAAACGGAGCTGCGCCGCCAGCTGCCCCGGGATGTGTCGTTGGCGATCGACCCCGACCCGCTGGAGCTCTAGGCCGGCAGCTGGGGCAGCCCGAATCCCGCCGCCAGCCGCAGCCGTTGCAGCAGGCTCACCAGAGCCAGCAGCAGCGCCACCCGCCACCCCCAGGGCCCCGAGCCCCAGACGGCTCCAGCGCCAGCTCACCAGCTCCAAGCGGTTCACGGCCCCGGGCTGCAGCGACCAGCGCAGGGCCGGCGGCTCCGGCTTGCGCCGCCGCAGCGGCTGGGCCGGCAGCGGTTCGGCGCGGCGCAGGGCCCGGGGCTCCATGGGCTCGAGGGTCACCGCCAGCCGGAGCCCCGGCAGGGGCTCCAGGCCCCGCAGGTCCACCGCCAGGCTGAGGCGCTGGTGCACCCCCAGCAACCAGTTGCGTTCGCGGCTCTGCAGCTGTGGCGGCGGCAGGTCCACCGCCGCCAGGGCGGCGGCGCGGGCCACGCTGGTGCTGAGCAGGTCAAGGGCCTGGCCCGCCGGCAGGCTGGGGGCCTGCAGCCGCAGCAGCCCGTGGTCCTGGCGGATGCGGAAAGGGCTGTCCTGGAGGCTGCGGGCCAGTTGGCGTTGCCAGGGCAGGGGCTGGCCGGTGAGGGAGCGGCTGCTCTGGCTCACCTGCAAACGGCCGGGGGCGGTGACGCGCAGGGTGGTGTCGAGGTCAACGCAGCCCCCCAGCAGGGCCATGAGCGCCAGCAGCACCAGCACCAGCACCGCAAACCCCAGGGGGGCGCGGGTGGCGCCGGTGGGCGGCGGCGGCGGCGGTTCCGGCAGGCGACGCCGCCGGCCGCGGCGGGCCATGGCCTGCACCTGGCCCTCCAGGGGCTCCATCTCCCCGAGGCTGGGCAGGGTCATCGACCACTCCCGCGGCCGCTGCAGCGCCGGGGCCTCCAGCACCTCCTGCAGGTCGCGGGCCTGGCTGCGCAGGTTGGCGTCACGGCAGGCCCGCAGGCTGCGGCAGGTGGCCGCCGCCGCCGCCGTGTCCCCCTGGCCCATTTGGGCGGTGGCCAGCAGCAGCCGCAGCTCGGCGCCGTAGCTGGAGCTCACCCCGTGCTGCTCCAGCAAGGGGGCCAACAGCCGCTGGCAGCGGCCGTAATCGCCGCACTCCAGGGCGGCCCGGGCCTGCTCGAAACCGTCCGCCACGGCGGGCTCAGCCCTGGCCCATGCTGGCTCGGCCCACCACCATGGTGCCGATGCCGGCGTCGGTGAACACCTCCAGCAGCAGGGCATGGGGGGTGCGGCCATCCACGATGTGGGCCGCCGCCACCCCCTGGGCCAGGGCACGGATGCAGCACTCGGTTTTGGGGGTCATGCCACCGGCCACCACGCCGGAGGCGATCAGCTCACGGGCGCCGGAGAGGGTCACCGAACGGATCAGCGACGCGGGGTCGTCGCGGTCGCGCAGGATCCCGGGGGTGTCGGTGAGCAGGATCAGCTTTTCGGCCTGCAGGGCCGCCGCCAGCTCCCCGGCCACCGTGTCGGCGTTGATGTTGTGGGCCTGGCCGCTGCGGTCGGCCGCCACCGAGGAGATCACCGGGATGTAGCCGGCGTCGAGCAGGGGCAGCAGCACGGAGGGATCCACCGCGGCCACGTCCCCCACGAGGCCGTTGGCACCGTCGCCGTAGGTGCGCGCCACCACCAGGGCGCCGTCGCTGCCGCACAGGCCCACCGCCTTGGCCCCCAGGCGGTTGAGACCGTTGACGATGTGCTTGTTGACCCGCCCCACCAGCACCATCTCCACCACATCCATGGTTTCGGGGGTGGTGACCCGCAGGCCGTTGCGGAACTCCGGCTCGATGTTCAGCCGCGCCAGCCAGTCGTTGATTTCGGGGCCGCCGCCGTGCACCACCACGGGCTTCACCCCCACGGAGGCCAGCAGCACCAGGTCGCGGTAGACCGCATCACGCAGGTCTTCGCGGGCCATGGCGGCGCCGCCGTACTTCACCACCACCCGCCGGCCGGCGAAGCGTTGGATGTAGGGCAGGGCCTCACTCAGCACCGACACCCGCAGGGCGTCGCTGTGGTCGCTGGGGGCGGGGATGGCGCTCAAGGCTGGCAGGGGAGTTGCACAAACGGTATCCAGGCGGGGAAGCCCGGCCCTAAGCGGGCAGCAGCTCCACCAGCACCTCGCCACTGCCCGGCTGGGAGAGCTTGGCCTGCAGGCCCTTGTCGAAGAAGCGCCCGAGGCGATCCTGCTTCTCCTGCCAGCGGGCGTAGGGCACCCCTTCGGTGCGGAAGCGCAGGGCCACGCCATAGGCCCCATCCACCGCCAATTCGGTGACGCTGACCAACTGGGGCGGCGCGTCCTCATCCCAGAGCTTGAGGGCCTCCAGGGAGCTCTCCAGGTGGGCCTTCTGGCCGTAGCGCCAACGGGTGACGTCCTTCACCAACTTGCGCAGGGTCTGGCTGGCGGGCAGCTGCCGCAGGGGCAGCACCGCCGCCTCCGGGGCCTGCAGCTGCGCCGGCGGCAACTCGGACGACTTGAGCGCCAGACCCCCGAGCAGGATCGGAATCCCGTAGAAGATCGTGGGCAGGCTGAGGTTGGGGTTGGCGGTGGCGTAGCCCACCCAACCGATCACCGACAGGGCGGCACCGGCGATGGTGACTAGGCTTCCAGGCGAGGTCAGAGATCCCATGGCGCCATCTTCGGTCAACGGGGAGATCGGTGCGCCAGCGGCATCGCCGGGCCCCGAGCAGCCCACCACACCCGAGCTGCTGGAGCAGCTGCGCCGCGATCGCCTGTGGCTGTTGCAGCAGATTGATGGGGGGCGCTGGCCGGAGCTGCGGCTCGACCTGGCGGCCCTGGAACGGGAGCTGGGTCAGCTGCTGGAGCAGGCCCAGGAGCGGCTGGGCGGCCCCCAGGCCTGATCGGCGAGGCGGCGTGGGGAGCCCAAACGCGATGGTGGCCTCAGAACGGGATGTCGTCGTCGCCCTCCGGCAGGTCGGGCACCAGTGGCGAGGTGTTCCAGGTGGGCGGCTCGGGGGCTGCGGCTGCGGCGGCCGCGGCGGCGGGAGCGGCGGCGCGGGTGGGCCGCGGAGCCGCCTGGCGGGCCGGCGCGGCGCCGGCGGCGCTGGGGTTGCTGGCGGCGCTGGCGGTGGCCATCGGAGCCGGGGCGCTGCCGCCGGCGCCAATCGGATGCAGACGCGCCAGGGTGAATTCGGCGCGCTTCTCCTTAACGCCGTCCTGCCGGGTGACGGTGTTCATCCGCAGCCGGCCCTCCACCATCAGGCGCTGGCCCACCTGCACGCGGTTTTGCAGGTCCTGGGCGAGGTTGCCCCAGCCCACCACCTTGAGCTGGCCCGGCGGATCATCGGGGCGCAGCCCCTCAAACTGCACGGCCATCTCCGCCACTGGGGTCTGGTTGTCCTGGGTGTAGCGCACCTGGGGCGCCTCCAACACCTCCACCTCCAGCAAGCAATGGTTCACAGGACCGGCCAACAGCAAGGGGCCACATCCTGATGCAAGGGGAGCCAATGCACCAGGGGTTGGCCCCGGAGCCGCCGCTGATCTGGCTGCTGGCGGGCACCGGCGATGGGCCGCCCCTGGCCGCTGCCCTGCTGGAGCGGGGCTGGCGGCTGCGGGTGAGCGTGGTGAGCGCCGCGGCCGCCCGGATGTATGCGCCCCACCCCCAGCTGGCGCTGCGGGTGGGGGATCTGGCCGACGACGCGGCGGTGGCCCAGGAGCTGGAGCAGCACCGCCCCCGCTGGGTGGTGGATGCCACCCACCCCTTTGCCCTGCGCATCAGCGAGCGGTTGGCGCGGGTCTGCGGCGGCCGCGGCCAACCGCTGCTGCGCCTGCGGCGGCCCACCGTGGGGGCTGACCCGGGCGGCGGCCCGGCCCGCTGCGAACGGCTGGCCGGCCTGGAGGCGCTGGCCGCGCTCGACCTGCGCAGCGAGCGGCTGCTGCTGGCCATCGGCTCACGCCATCTGCCCCAGGCCATCGCCGCCAGCAACGCCCGTGCCCACGTGGCGCGCATCCTCGATCGCCCGTCCAGCCTGCAGCTGGCCCTGGCGGCGGGGCTCAGCGATGGCCAGCTGGCCTGCCTGCGCCCCAGCGGCGCCCCGCAGCCGGGCGCCCTCGAACCCGGAGCCCTCGAGCGGGCCCTGTGCCGGCGCTGGTGCATCACCGCCGTGCTCTGCCGGGCCGGCGGCGGCCGCAGTGAAGCGATCTGGCACGGGGTGGCCCAACAGCTGGGGCTGCGCCTGCTGCTGCTGCAACGGCCCAGCGGACCCTGCGCCGACGGCTTGCCCCTGGAGCCGCTGCTGGAGATGCTGGGCCATGCCTGACAACCCGGCCCCCAGCCTTTGCCTCTGCCTCACCACCGAAGCGGATGCGGAGCGCGCTGAAGCCTTGGCGGAGGCGCTGCTGCAGCGGGGCCTGGCGGCCTGCGTGGCGCTCACGCCGGTGCGCTCGCTCTACCGCTGGCGCGGGGTGCTGGAGCGCAGCCAGGAGGTGCAGCTGTTGATCAAAACCCGGCCCAGCCGCCTGGGGGAGCTGGAGGCCGCGGTGCGGCAGCTGCACAGCTACGACACCCCCGAATGGATCCACTGGCCGGCGGCGGCCAGCGCCGCCTACGGCGCCTGGGTGGCCGAGAGCGTGCCGGAGGGCTGCAGCTGAGCCGCCAGGGCGCGCAGATCCGCCTGGGGGCGTGGGCCCAGCTGGGTCACCACCTGGCCGGCACAGAGGGAGCCCAAACGCCCACAATCCACCAGGTCGCGCCCCTGGCAGTAGGCCTGCAGGAAGCCGGCGGCGTAGAGGTCGCCGGCGCCGGTGGTGTCCACCAGGGGGCCGAGGTTGTAGGGCTCCACCACGTGGGTGGCATCGCCGCTGAGGATCACGGACCCCAGCTCGCTGCGGGTGAGGGCCGCCACACGGCAGCGGCCGCGCACCTGGTCGGCGGCCTCCTCAAAGCTGTTGGCCCGGTAGAGGGAGGTGATCTCCATCTCATTGGCGAACAGGATGTCGACGTGGCCATCCACCAGCTCTTGGAAGCTGTCGCGGTGGCGTTCCACGCAGAAGGCATCGGAGAGGCTCAGGGCCACCTCGGCGCCGTTGGCACGGGCCACCTCGGCGGCGGCGATGAACGCCCGTTTGGCCTCATCGCTGTCCCAGAGGTAGCCCTCCAGGTAAAGCACCCGGGCCTGGGCCACCAGGTCGAGGTCCAGGTCGCCGGGGTCCAGCCCCACGGAGGCCCCTAGGTAGGTGCACATGGTGCGCTGGGCGTCGGGGGTGACCAGGATCAGGCAGCGGGCCGTGGAGGGGCCTGTGGTGGCGGCGGGGGTGTCGAAGCGGGCCCCCACGGCGCGGATGTCGTGGGCAAAGATGCCGCCGAGCTGGTCGTCGCGCACGCGGCCGATGAAGCCGGCGCGCCCCCCCAGCTGGGCGATGCCCGCCAAGGTGTTGGCGGCGGAGCCGCCGGAGGTTTCCAGGCCGGGGCCAACGTTGCCGTAGAGGCGTTCGGCCTGCTGCTCATCCACCAGGGCCATGGTGCCCTTGGTGAGCTCGAAGCGCTCCAGCAGGGCATCGTCCACCTGCACGAGCACATCCACGATGGCGTTGCCGATGCCGACAACGTCGAGGCTCTTGGGGGTGGTCATGCGGTGATCAGCGGCTGAGCAGGGCCCGCTTGGGCCCGTGGATCGGATCCTCCACCACGATGGTCTGGTCGCGGTCGGCCCCGAGCGACACGATCGCGATCGGCACCTCCATCAGCTCCGCCAGGAAGCGCAGGTAGCTCATCGCCGTGGGGGGCAGGTCGTCGAGGCTGCGGCAGTCGGCGGTGGAGGTCTGCCAACCGGGGAGCGTTTCGAACAGGGGCCGGCAGCGGGCGAAGTCCTCAGCGGAGCTGGGGAAATGCTCGATGCGTTGGCCATCGAGCTCGTAGGCCACGCACACCTGGATCTCATCGAGCTCGTCGAGCACGTCGAGCTTGGTGATGGCCAGGCAGTCGAGGCCGTTCACCTCCACGGCATAGCGGCCGATCACCCCATCGAACCAGCCGCAGCGGCGCCGGCGACCGGTGGTGGTGCCGTACTCGCCACCCCGGTCGCAGAGGTGGTCGTTGAGGCTGCCCTCCAGCTCCGTGGGGAAGGGGCCCTCGCCCACCCGGGTGGTGTAGGCCTTGGCCACACCGATCACCCGGTCGATCAGGGTGGGGCCCACCCCCGCACCGATGCAGGCGCCGCCGCTCACCGGATTGGAGGAGGTGACGTAGGGGTAGGTGCCGTGGTCGAGGTCGAGCAGGGTGCCCTGGGCCCCCTCGAACAGGATGTTTTGGCGGGCGCGGGCGGCCTGGTGGATGGCCCGGGTGCAATCCACCACGTGGGGGGCCAGGCGACGGCCGTAGGCCACGTACTCCGCCACCACCTGTTCGAAATCGAGCGGCTCCAGGCCGTAGAGCTTCTGCAGGATTTCGTTCTTCTCCGCCAGGGGGCCCGCCAGGCGATCCCGCAGGCGCGCTTCATCCAGCAGGTCGATGATGCGGATGCCGTTGCGCTCCGATTTGTCGGCGTAGGTGGGGCCGATGCCCCGGCCGGTGGTGCCGATGCGGCGGTCGCCGCGGCGCTGCTCCATCGCCTGGTCGAGCAGGCGGTGGTAAGGCATGGTCACGTGGGCGGTGGAGGCCAGCTGCAGGCCATCCACGGCGATGCCGTTCTCCGCGAGCATGTCCAGCTCGCGCAGCATCACCTTGGGGTCCACCACGGTGCCGGAGCCGATCAGGCACACCGTGTCCGGGTACAGGATGCCGGAGGGGATCAGGTGCAGCTTCAGCACCTTGTCGTCCACCACGATCGTGTGGCCGGCGTTGACGCCGCCCTGGTAGCGCACCACCACATCGGCGGAGCGGCTCAGCAGATCGGTGATCTTGCCCTTCCCCTCGTCACCCCATTGCGCACCGATGACGACGACGTTGGCCAAGGACACAGCGGCCCGAAGCCGCTTCGAAGCACAAACGAAGAGAATCTCAGATCGAGCGACCCTCCGTCAAA
This sequence comes from Synechococcaceae bacterium WBB_10_009, assembly GCA_010030955.1. Classification (GTDB taxonomy): domain Bacteria; phylum Cyanobacteriota; class Cyanobacteriia; order PCC-6307; family Cyanobiaceae; genus Vulcanococcus. Next base: position 7,195 of record RHBP01000063.1, read on the forward strand.
AAGACGGGGGAACTGTTGTTTTTGGCGGCCCTCAGGCGCCGCGCACCGCGCCGGTTTCGGCCTTCTTGAGCTCCTTGGTGAGGCGCTCCTTGAGGCTGTCGGGAACGGGGCGGTTGGGGTAGTTGGCGTAGTGACCCGCCAGGGAGTTCAGGGCGGTCTGCATGGTGGTGAACGAGGCCAGGCCGTTCACGTCATGGCGGGGCCGGTAGCGGGCCATGTAGCTGTTGATCAGAGCCCGGGCGTCGGTTTCGGAGGCGGAGCGGCCGGGGTCATCGGCGGCCAGCCCCAGGGTGCTGAGCAGGGAATCGGCCACGGCCACCGTGTCGTCCACGTAGTTGCCGCTGATCGGACCGGCGGCCCCGGAGCAGGCGGTGAGCAGCAGCGACAGGCCCAGGCAGAGCACCAGAACGCCGCTGAGCAGCGGTTGCAGGGCTCCGGCGGCGGCCGCTCTGATCCGTTGCCATCCAGCCGCCATGGGGTCCCGTTCGGTTGCTGCGGATCCTAGGGGCCCCTGCGCGCGCCGCCTCAGGCCAGCAGCAGGCCCCGCCGCTCCTGGGCCAGCTGCTCCAGCAGCAGCGGCTGCAGGTCAGCCACCGCCAGATCGCGGCGGGCGCCACCGGCCCGCTGCACCAGCTCCACCTGGCCCTCAGCCGCCCCGCGGCCCACCACCACCCGCCAGGGGATCCCCAGCAGGTCGGCGTCCTTGAATTTCACACCGGCCCGCTCGGAGCGGTCGTCGAACAGCACATCCACGCCGGCGGCCTGCAACGCGCCATAGAGCTGCTCGGCCAGCGCCAGCTGGGCCGGCTCCGCCGCATTGGCCACCACCACGATCACCTCGAAGGGGGCGATGGCGGTGGGCCAGCAGATGCCGTTGGCGTCGTGGTGCTGCTCCACGGCGGCCTGGGCCAGGCGAGACACCCCAATGCCGTAGCAGCCCATCCACAGGGGCTCCTCCTGGCCGGCCTCGGTGGTGAAGGTGGCCTCCAGGGCGGCGGAATACTTGCGGCCCAACTGGAAGATGTGACCCACCTCAATCCCGCGGCTGGCCTCCAGCACCTGGGAGGGGTCGTGCCGGCAGCGGTCGCCGGGCTGGGCGGCCCGCAGGTCGAGGCCGTCGGGGGCGGGGCAAAGCGCCCCCCAACTGGCGCCCACCAGATGCTGATCCCGGGCGTTGGCACCGCAGACAAAGGCCTCGAGGGCGGTGGCGGTGGCATCCGCCAGCCGCAGGAACCGGGGCGACCAGCTGCGCGCCCCCGCCAGCACCGCATCCTGCAGCTGCGGCCCCAGGGTGCCGAAGGGCAGAGTGTTGAGCCCCTCGCGGTCGGCCGCCTCCGCGGTGAGCGGCGCCAGCTCCAGCAGGGTGCCGTGCTCGGCGGCGCAGCGGCCGCTGATGGCATTGGCCAACTTCACCTCATTGAGCTGCTGGTCGCCCCGCAGGCTCACCAGCAGCGGTTGCAGGAAGCCGTCCTCAAAGCGGGCCAGCAGCAACAGCACCTTCACCACCTGGGTGGGGTCGAAACCATGGGCGGCGCGGAGCTGCTCGATGGTGCTGGCCCCCGGGGTGGCCAGGGGCTCGCCGGCGCCCCCCTGGCGCGCGCCGCCCGGCAGGGCCACGGCCTCAGGCGCCAAGGACACGGCCCGCTCCTGGTTGGCGGCGTAGGAGCCGTCGGCACTGGCGAGGATCAGGTCTTCACCGGCGTCGGCCGTGACCATGAACTCCTGGCTGGCGGAGCCGCCGATGGCGCCGCTGTCGGCCTCCACCGCCACCGCCCGCAGGCCGCAGCGGCTGAAGATGCGGCGGTAGGCCTGGTCCATGGCGCCGTAGGTGGCCTTCAGGCAGGCCTCATCGGCATGGAAGGAATAGGCATCCTTCATGATGAATTCGCGCCCCCGCATCAGGCCAAACCGCGGCCGGATCTCATCGCGGAATTTGGTCTGGATCTGATAGAGATTCACCGGCAGCTGCCGGTAGGAGCGCAGCAGATCCGCCGCCAGGGCGGTGATCACCTCCTCATGGGTGGGGCCGAGCCCCAGGTCGCGACCCTGGCGATCCTCCAGGTGGAACATGATCCCCTCGCCGTCGGTGTAGCCGGCCCAGCGGCCGCTGCGCTGCCAGAGCTCGGCGGGCTGCAGCTGGGGCAGCAGGGTTTCCAAGGCGCCGGTGGCATTGAGCTCCTCGCGCACCACGGCGGAGATCTTCTGCAGCACCCGCCAGAGCAGGGGCAGATAGGCGTAGATGCCGCTGCCCACGCGGCGGATGTAACCGGCCCGCAGCAGCAGCTTGTGGGAGGGGATCTCCGCTTCGGCCGGGTCGTCCCGAAGCGTCACCAGCATCAGGCGGGAGACGCGCATCGAACCAGGGGCGAACGGTGAGGCCGGAAGCTACCACCGAGGTTTGCAGCGACCGCCTGAGAAAGCGCCACAGTCACGGCGGAAAAGAACAAAAAATTCCAGTTCTCCAGAGAAAACTCTGCTAGCTTCCGCCGATAAGTCCCAGTTGTCGCAGACCGATCTCATGAGCACCCATGCAATGGCGTCGGGCCTGATGGCGTCTGGT
>RHBP01000064.1 GCA_010030955.1 Synechococcaceae bacterium WBB_10_009
TGTGAAACGCTGCAGCGCCGACGATATTTGGGGGGTAGCCCCCTGAGAAAATAGGTCGATGCCAGGTAAAACAATCTTGCTCAGGAAAAGCCACCCTTAGGGGTGGCTTTTTTTATGGCAATTGCTCCGCTGCCCCTCAGCTGCGGTGCACGTGCACCTGCCGCCAGCGGCCGTTGAGCCGTTGCCACACGCGGGTTTCGCAGCAGCTGGCGGTGATCGGTTCGCCGTGCTGCAGCCGTTGGCTCAGCCGGGTGTAGCTGATCACCACCGCATCGTCTCCCAGCCAGCGCAGATGCGGGCGGGCCATGGTCACCGTCACCGGTGATGGCGTGCCATCGCCCCCGGGCAGCTCGAAGTAATAGCGGTGGAACGGGAGCCCTTCGACGAGCATGCCGTTGGTTTCCGCTTCGAAGCAGGTGAGGTCGTCGCTGCAGTGCTCGGTGTAGGTCGTCCAGTCGCCCCGCACCACGCTCTCCAGCAGTTGTTGGTTGAGGTGGAGGATCTCGCGATCGCGCTCACTGTGGGCCATGGCCTGGATGCAGCTGGCTGTAATCGCTGATCCTCTCAAATGGCCCACTGTCGCGGTTGGGGTTCCCCGGGCGATCGCTCAGCAGCACGGCCATGCCGGCCCCATGGGCCGCCTCCAGCTCCGCCAGGGCATCGCTGATGAACAGCACCCCGCTGGGCTCCACCCCCATCGCCTCAGCGATCTTCCGGTAGCTATCCGGCTGCTGCTTGGCGCCCACGCGGGTGTCAAACCAATGGCTGAACAGTCCGGTGAGATCCCCGCTGTTGCTGTGGCCGTAGAGCAGCTGCTGCGCGGGCACTGACCCCGAGGAGTACACCGCCAGTTGCAGCCCTGCGCCATGCCAGCGCCTCAGGGCCTCGGCCACATCGGCAAACAGTGGAGCTGTGATGGCGCCGCTGCCGTAGCCGTCGGCCCAGATGCGGCCCTGGAGGTCTTTCAGGGGGGTGAGTTTGATGTCGTGGTCGATCAGCCACTCCAGATAGGCCCCCAGATCCCCTGTCTTGCCCAAGGCCTGAGCCTCCGGGTGGGGATCCTGCCGCCAGGCCGTCTCCACCTCCTGCAGCAACGCCGCCACCTCGGGTTCAGCCCCGTGCCGCTGCAGAAAGGGGCCAAGGGCTTGGCGGGCATAGGGGAACAACACCTCCGCCACAAAGCTCACCGGACAGGTGGTGCCTTCGATGTCGAGCAGCAGATGGGTGATGGCCATGGCGGTTGCGGGGCTCAGGCGGTTGGGGCCGGGGCGATGGCCCCCAGCAGCAACTGCCGCCAGCGCTGCTCCAGCAGAAACTCCAGGATCTCCAGGTGCCGCCGGGCGCTGGGCAGGTCGTCGCCCCAGGCATAGAGCCCGTGGCCGGCGATCAGCAGCCCCTGCGGCGCGGCGGGCAGCAGGGGGGCGGCCAGGGCGGAGAGGCGTTCCAGGTTTTGGTCGTTGGCCAGCACCGGCACCCGCACGCTGCAGGCGTGGGTGTCGATGCCCGCCAGCCCTTTGAGCATCTCCAGATCGCTGAGCTCGAGCTGCCCGAGGGGCAGGGCCCATTGGGAGAGCAGCGTTCCGGCCTGGGAGTGGGTGTGCAGCACCGCACCGGCCGCGCAGCTGGCCACGATCGCCAGGTGCAGCGCCGTTTCGGCGCTGGCGCGGCCCTCGCCCCGCACCACGGCGCCCCGGCCATCCACCTCAATCAGCTGCTCGGGGGGCACCGCCCCCTTGTCGACACCGCTGGGGGCCATCAGCAACCGCAGCGGTTGGCGCTGCAGCACACAACTGAAATTGCCGCCGGTGCCGTCGCACCAGCCACGCCGGTGGATGGCGGCCATGGCGTCGCTGAGCCCCTGGGCGGCGACGGAGCGGGCAGGGCTGGTGGCCTCGGTCAAGGGTGCAGGGGCGGGGGCGCCATCAGCCAGCCTGGCAGGTGGGGCACCAATGGCTGCTGCGGCCCGCCAGCTTGTCGCGGCGCAGGGGAGTGCCGCAGACGCGGCAGGGTTGGCCGCCACGGCGGTACACCCAGGCGGCGTTGCCGTAGTTGCCGTTGGTGCCGGTGAGGTCGCGGAAGTCGCTGAAGGTGGTGCCGCCGGCGCCGATGCTGGTGGTGAGCACCTCCACCAGGGCCGCGTGCAGGGCCTGCAGTTGCTTGGGCTTGAGCCTGCGGCAGGGGGTGTGGGGGCCGATGCGGGCCATGAACAACGCCTCATCGGCGTAGATGTTGCCCACCCCCGCCACCAGGGCCTGATCCAGCAGGGCTGTTTTGATCGGGCGGTTGGAGCCGGCCAGCCGCGCCCGCAGGTGGGCGGGGTTGAAGGCCTCGCTGAAGGGTTCGGGGCCCAGCCGCCGCAGGCCGGTGATCACCGCTTCGAGGGGTTGGTCCGGCGGCACCCACCACATCTCGCCGAAGCTGCGGGTGTCCACGAAGCGCAGCTCCTCGCCGGCGGGGTTCCAGAAGCGCACCCGTGTGTGGCGGCAGGGTTCGGCGGGGTTGGCCATCCACAGGAACTGGCCGGTCATGCGCAGGTGCACCCCCCAGTGGCCGGCGCCCTGGCCCCCGCGCTGGAGCTCGGCCATGAGGTATTTGCCGCGCCGGTGCCAGGCCGTGACCGTGCACCCCTCCAGGGCACTGCAGAACAGCTCCGGCAGGGGCGGTGCGGCGATGGCCCGGGCCCGCAGCACCTCCACACGGGCCACGGTGAAGCCCACCACCTGGCGCTCCAGCCCGCGCCGCACGGTTTCAACTTCGGGCAGTTCGGGCACGGCGCGCGCAAGGGGGGCAGCAGCCTGTCACAACAAGATCCCCGACCTGGGGGCAGGCCGGGGATCTGGGGGGCTGGGGCCGAGGGGCGGATCAGGCCTTCTCGAGCTCGCTCTCGGAGAAGTTGTTGGTGTTGATGCCGCCTTCGGAGCCGCTCACGCCGTTGTAGTTGACCTTCTCGAAGCGCACCACCACCGGGTAGCGGATGCCGGAGGTGTCGATCGAGGCGACGGTGCCGACTTCGTTGAACCAGTAGGACTCAGGACGCTTGATGCGCACCTTGTCGCCGCGGGAGATGGCCATCGCTGCGCTGGAAAGGGGTGGCTGTCACAGGGAATGTACCTGCGTTGGGTCGGGGTTCCGGCGGGCCGTCACGAAACGTGGCACCATCGACCTCCCCTGAGCGATGCCCCATGGCCGAGGCCCCCTCCTTCAGCCTCGACTTGCCCGATCCCGAGAGCGACAGCATCAGCTCGATGGAGTTTCTGGCCCGCATCGAGGAGGCCTGGGCCATCTGCGACCGCTTCGACCTGCAGACCGAGATCTGGCGCGGCCGCATCCTCAAGGCCGTGCGCGACCGGGAACGGCGCGGTGGTGAAGGCCGCGGGGGTGGTTTTCTGCAGTGGCTGCGGGAGCAGGAGATCAGCAAGACCCGCGCCTATGCCCTGATCCAGCTGGCGGAATCCGCCGATCAGATGCTTGGCGAGGGGGTGCTGGAGGAGACGAGCGTCAACAACTTCTCCAAACGCGCCTTCATGGACACGGCCCAGGCCGATCCGGAGGTGCAGCTGATGATCGGCGAGGCCGCCAACGACGGCCAGCAGATCACCCGCAAGCAGGTGCGGCAGCTCACCGACGAGTTCACCGCCGCCACCAGCCCGCTGCTGCCGGAGGAGATCCGCCAGCGCACCGCCGACAACCTGCTGCCGCCGCGGGCGGTGGCCCCGCTGGTGAAGGAACTGGCCAAGCTGCCGGAGGAGCAACAGGAAGACCTGCGGCAGGTGCTGCGCGCTGAGCCGGAGCTGGAGCGGGTCAAGGACGTGACCAGCACCGCCCGCTGGCTGAGCAAGGCCTCGGAGGCGGGCCTGGCGGTGCGGGCGTTCCAGCAGGGGGAGCTCGACCTGGAGAAGGCCATGCAGGAGGCCCTGCGCCTCGATGCCCTGGGCCTGCTGGCCGATGCGGTGGGTCAGGCCCAGGCGCTGGAGTCGGCGGTGCTCAAGCTGCACACCAGCTGGCGGCGGCTCAATGGCCTGCAGGAGCGCCTCTGGGTGGAGAGCGGCAGCAGCACCCCCCACCTGCGGGAGTTGCTCAACGCCCTGCAGAGCCTCAGTGGCAACACGATGCGCGTGTCGCTTGGGGAGTTGGCGGGCGGCAAGCGGGTGCGCTTGCAGCTGGTGGAGGAGGCGCCGGATCAGCTGGAGGCGCCGCCCCTGCCGGTGATGGTCCAGGCCAGTTGAGCGCCCCCGCTGAGGGGGCCGTTGGCGGCCCCGATGCCCTCGAGCAGGCGCTGCAGACCCACTTCGGCTGGGGCGCCTTCCGCCCCGGCCAGCGGCCGGTGATCGAGGCGATGCTGGCGGGCCGCGATTGCCTGGCGGTGCTGCCCACCGGCGCCGGCAAATCGCTCTGCTATCAGCTCCCGGCCCTGGTGCGCGGCGGCCTGGTGCTGGTGATTTCGCCACTGGTGGCCCTGATGGAAGACCAGGTGCAGCACCTGCAGCGCCGCGGCATCGCCGCCGCCTGCCTGCACCGCGGCCTCGATGCGGCCCGCCGCCAGGACCTGTTGCTCAGGCTGCGCCAAAACCGTCTGCGGCTGTTGTATCTCGCCCCGGAGCGCCTGCAGGTGGAATCCACCCGCCAGCTGCTGGACGACCTCCGGGACGACGGCCGCCTGGTGGGGGTGGCCATTGATGAGGCCCACTGCATCAGCGCCTGGGGCCACGACTTCCGACCCGATTACCGCCGCCTGGGCATGTTGCGCCGCCTCTGCCCGGGGGTGCCGCTGGTGGCCCTCAGCGCCACGGCGGCACCGCGGGTGCGGGCCGATCTGATTCGCCTGTTGGAGTTGCGGCGCCCCCTGATCCAGGTGCGCTCCGCCCGCCGCGACAACCTCGCCTATGCCATGCGCCGCCGGCCGGAGGAGCCGCTGCCGGAGGTGCTGCAGGCCCTGGAGCAGGCCCGCGGGGCCGTGCTGATCTACGCCCGCACGCGCCGCTCGGTGGAGGCCTGGGCTCGTCGGCTCAGCCAGGCGGGGGTGGAGGCGATCGCCTATCACGCCGGCATGGATCCGGAGAGCCGGGCCCTGGCCCTCACGCATTTCCAGGAGCACCCGTCGCCGGTGCTGGTGGCCACGGTGGCCTTCGGCATGGGGGTGGACCGGCCCGATGTGGGGCTGGTGCTGCATCTGGATCTGCCCTCCAGCGCCGAGGGCTACCTGCAGGAATCCGGCCGTGCCGGCCGCGATGGGCTGCCGGCCAGGTGCTTGGTGCTGTTCCGCCCAGGCGACCGCACCACCCTGGCCCGTGCGATCCGCGCCGGGGTGCGCGATGCGGGTGACGACCCGCAGGAGCGGCAACGGGCGGAGCTGGCCCAGCAGCAGCTGCGCCGCATGGAGGCCGTGGCGGAGGGCTCCGGCTGCCGGGAGCAGGCCCTGCTGGTGGGGGAGTTGGTGCCCCCCTGCGGCCGCTGCGACCGCTGCCTGGCACAGCCCGCCCTGGTGGATTGGTCGCCGCAGGCGGCCGCGGTGCTGGCCCTGCTGGAGCAGCGCAGCGGCCTGGATCTGCGCAGCCTCGCCGAGGAGCTGGCTGGGGAGCTGGCTGGGGCGGATGGCGAGGGGGGGGAGCGCTGGCGCTGGTTGGCGCGGCGGTTGGTGCAGGAGGACCTGCTCAGCGAGAGCGATGACGGCAGCCAGCGGCTCTGGCTCAAGCCCGCGGGCCGCCGCTTCCTGCAGCAGCCCTGGAGCCTGAAGTTGGCGGCCTAATGGCTGGGCCGGAGATCAGCCCCCCTTGGCCTTGCAGAGGTCTTTGATCAGCTGCTGCTCGAAGTCGCTCTGGGGGGCATCCCAGGTTTTCCAGGTGCCGGACTGGCCGGTGGCGTTGAGCCGCTTGGCGTTGCAGTTGATGGCCAGGTAAAGGGGCTGCCCTTCGCTGTTGAGGCTCGGGGCCACGTAGCTGCCCCCCATGGGCATCCAATTGGCCCAGTCCACCTGCAGGGGGCCGTAGGTGCGCCAGTCCGGTGAGGCGCTCTTGCCGGGCTTGGCCGCCACGGTGGTGGGTGTTTGGGATCGGGTTTCGGAGTGGGTTTGGCGGCCACCACGGGTTTGGCGGCCTCCACAGGTTTCGCCGTTTCCAGCGGCTGCGCGGTTTCCGCGGGCTTGGGGGTCTCCGCCGGTTTCGCCGACTCCACGGGCTTCGCCGCCACCACCTCCGGCTTTGTGGCCGGCTTTGCGGCCGGTTTGGGCGCCGGTTTGGCCACGGCGATGGTCGCGGGCCGGGGCTTGGGTTTCGCCGCCACGGGCCGCGGGGTGGTGCGCAGCTTCAAGGTGGTGCCCACCACCACCGTGTTGGGATCGCTGAGGTTGTTGAGGGCCACCAGCCGCTCCATCGGGATGCCGTAGCGGTCGGCGATCAACGACAGGGTTTCGCCGCTTTGCACGGTGTGCTGCCGGGCCGCTTTGTTCACGGCAACGGCCGCACGGCGCGTGCCGCCGGCCCCGGGCACCTGGATGCGGCTGCCGGCCCAGAGGTCCTGGGGGCTGCGCAGGCCGTTGAGGTCCATCAGCCGCTGCACGCTGGTGCCGTAGCGCTCGGCGATCTCGGAGAGGGTTTCGCCCGCTTTCACGGTGTAGTTGCCGCTGCCCGTGCCGGAGCCATAGCTGGGGCCTGCGCCACCGCCGGGCACCCGGATGACGCTGCCGGCCCAGAGGTCCTGGGGGCTGCGCAGACCGTTGAGCTGCATCAGCCGCTCCACCGTGGTGCCATACCGCTCCGCCAGCTCCCCGAGGGTGTCACCCGGCTTCACCACCACCTCGCCCGCCAGGCCCGGCAGGGGCAGCAGCAGGGCGAGGGCTAACAGGGCTGCGGAACGGCGGCGCATCGGATTTCACTCCCAATGGAGGAAACCATACGGACCTCAGCCGTGGGCGCTAGCCCCCCTTTGATAAGGGCTGGAAATGGCTTCAGCGCAGCAGTGCCCGCAGCAGGGGCAGCCGCGTGCCGTAGGGGGGATAGCGCAGGGGCACATCCAGCTGGAACGGCCGCCGCAACACGCTGCGGCGGTGGGAGAAGGTCAGGAAGCCCGCCTCGCCGTGGTAGGTGCCCATGCCGCTGTTGCCCACGCCGCCGAAGGGCAGCTCCGGCACCGAGGCCTGCATCACCACGTCGTTGAGGCACACCCCCCCTGAGCTGGTGCCCTCCAGCAGCCGCCGCTGGGCCTGCTCGGACTTGGAAAACAGATACAGGGCCAGCGGTTTGGGGCGGCCGTTGATCCACGCCATCGCCTGCTGCAGGTCGTCGACCTCCACCACCGGCAGCAATGGGCCGAACAGCTCCTCCTCCATCAGGGGGTCGTCGGGGCTGTCCACCCGCACCAGGGTGGGGGCCATGCGGCGCCGTTCCGGATCGCTCTGGCCGCCGAACAGCACCTGGCCGCGCTGCTGGGCCCCCTGCAGCAGCCGCTGCAGCCGCTCAAACTGGGCCCCATTCACGATGGTGGCCAGGTCGGGGGAGGTCAGGGGATCGGCACCGAAGCAGTGCTGAATCCGCTCCCCCAGCCGTTGGATCAGGGGCGCGGACACCCCCCGCTGCACCAGCAGGTAATCGGGGGCGATGCAGGTTTGGCCGGCGTTGAGGGATTTGCCCCACACCAGCCGGCGGCTGGTGACCGCCAGGTCGGCATCGTTGAGCACCACCGCCGGGCTCTTGCCCCCCAGCTCCAGGGTCACCGGGGTGAGGTGCTGCGCCGCTGCGGCCATCACCAAGCGGCCCACCCGTTCGCCGCCGGTGAAAAAGATGTGGTCGAAGTGCTCCTGCAGCAGCGCCGCCGCCGCCGTGCCATCCCCCTGCACCACCTGCACGGTGCTGGGCTCAAAGGCGGCACTGATCAGCCGCTCCAGCAGGGCGGCGGTGGCGGGGGCATGCTCGGAGGGCTTGAGCACGGCCGTGTTGCCGGCCGCCAGCACGCTCACCAGCGGTTGCAGGCTGAGCAGCAGGGGGTAATTCCAGGGGCCGATCACCAGCACGCAGCCCAGGGGCTCAGCGATCACCTCGGCCCGGCCGGGCCGCAGGCTCAGGGGCACGGGCACGGGTTTGGGGGCCATCCAGCGCCGCAGGCGTTTGCGCACCAGCGCGATCTCCTGGCGCACGGCCACCAGTTCGAAATAGGCCTCCACCTCCGGTTTGCCCAGGTCGCGGGCCAGGGCCTCGAACACGGCGGCTTCGTGGGCATCGAGGGCCCCCGCCAGGCGGTCGAGCTGCTCCAGCCGCCAGGCCATGGGCCGGGTGTGGCCATCACGCACCAGCTGACGCTGCTGGGAGACGGGGGTGCGCAACGGCATGGTGCCTGGGGTTGGTGCCCCCATTTCAGCGGGGCGAGCCCCGCCGGTGCGGGCGGATTGGGGATGGCCTCTCCCGCCGGTACCTGGCCTGGAGGTTCCCCTGGTCAAAGCCCTTGACGAGACTTGAACTCGTGACCTCTCCCTTACCAAGGGAGTGCTCTACCGCTGAGCTACAAGGGCATGTGGAAGGTGGGCCGGGTTGGATTTGAACCAACGTAGGCAGAGCCAGCGGATTTACAGTCCGCCCCCATTAACCACTCGGGCACCGACCCGAACCACACCCGGAGACGTTACCAGCCGGTGGTTCCGCCCCTGGCCCCGCTCCTTACGATCACGGCAGTGGAGGCCGGATCGCCGGCGGTTCCGATGCGCCTGCTGCTGCTGAACGGCCCCAACCTCAACCTGCTGGGCTCCCGCGAGCCGGGGCTCTACGGCGCCCAGACCCTGGAGCAGATCGAATCGGCCCTCAGCCGGCAGGCCGCTGACCTGGGGGTGGAGTTGCAGTGCTTCCAGAGCAACCATGAGGGGGAGCTGGTGGATCGCATCCACGCCGCCCGCGGCCAGGCCGACGGCATCCTGATCAACGCCGGCGCCCTCACCCACAGCTCCATTGCCCTGCGGGATGCCCTGCTGGGGGTGGCGATCCCCTTCGTGGAGCTGCACCTCAGCAACGTGCATGCCCGTGAGGCCTTTCGCCACCACTCGATGCTGGCCGACAAAGCCCTCGGGGTGATCTGCGGCTTCGGCCCGGCCAGCTACGGCCTGGCGCTGCAGGGCCTGGTGGAGCGGCTGCGGGCCGGCGCACCGGCATGACGGCCCTGTTGGAGAGCCCCACCGCCCGGGTGAAGTGGCTGGCGGCGCCAAGTTCGGCGGCGTGGCTTGATGCGGCCAACGCCCGCCCGGATCTGCTGCTGATCGACCACGCCCATTGCGAGCGCAAGGCGGCCGGCGTGGCCCTGCAGCTGATGTTCCGCTACCCCAGCGACCGGGCCCTGGCGGAAGCCCTCAGCCCCCTGGCCCGCGAAGAGCTGGAGCATTTTGAGCTGGTGTTGCAGGTGCTGGAGCGGCGGGGGATTGCC
>RHBP01000065.1 GCA_010030955.1 Synechococcaceae bacterium WBB_10_009
ATGCGGCCACCTCGGGCACGGATGGCTCTCATACGTCCCGGGAAGTCGGGAGCGGTGCACAGCGAGCCGTTGGATTCGTACGGATTGGCACCGAGCATGAACAGGAAGTCGGTGCGATCCAGATCGGGGACCGGGATGGAGAGCGGGTTGCCGAACAGGTAACCGCTCGACACATGCTTGGGCATCTGGTCGACGGTGGAAGCCGAGTAGATGTTCTTCGAACCCATGGCACGGATGAGCGGCGCATTGAAGATCACCGCACCGAGCGAGTGCACACCGGGATTGCCGAAGTAGGCGGCCACCGCGTCGCGGCCATGGCGCTGCTGCACCCCGCGCAGACCCTCCTCGACGATGGCGAACGCCTCGTCCCAACTGACCTCCTCCCACACAGCGGTGGCCGGGTCGTCGCCCCGGCGAACGATCGGGGCGCGCAGACGATCCGGGTCCTCATGGAGCTTCTGCAGCGCCGAACCCTTGGGGCAGATGAATCCTCGCGACAATGCGTTGTCACGGTCGCCGCGAATGCGCAGCACGGCCCCGTCACGGATCGTCAGTTCCAGTCCGCAGGAGGCTTCGCACAGCGGACAGCTGCGATGGTGGATTGTGTCAGTTGCCATGTCAGATTGTATGTCCGTCATGAGGTCCTCCGCTCGGGCGACCGGGCCGCCGCTGACCCTATCGCCCTCGCTCAGGGCCGATTGAGGCCCGCCTGTAGCCAAGCCTCGAGCCGCTCCGCCAGCACCTCACGGGAGGCGTGCTGCTCCACCCAGCGGCGGCAGGCGGCCCGCTCAATGCGCTCCACCCGGCCCACCGCCGCCGCCAGGGCGTCCACGTCGTCGGGGGGCACCAGCTCCCCGGTGAGGCCGGACTGCACCAGCTCGCCGGGCCCCCCGCGCCGGTAGGCCACCACCGGCACCCCGCAGGCCAGGGCCTCCACCACCACGTTGCCGTAGGCCTCGTTCCACTTGGGGGTGTTGAGCAGGGCCCGGCAGCGGCCCAATTGCGCCTGCAGCTCGGCGGTGGGCAGGAACCCGCGCCACTGCAGGGTGCCGGCGGGCACCGAGGCCTCCACCGCCGCGGCATAGGCCGGGTCCTCCCGCAGGCCCCACACCGCCAGGGGGAGCCCCACCTGGGCGGCGGCGGCCGCCGCATCCTCGAGCCCCTTCTCGGGGGCCACCCGGCCCACCCAACCCAGCAGCGGCTCCGGCTGGGGGCAAAAGGCGTAGGCCGGCAGATCAAAGCCGTTGCCCACCACCACCGGCGGCTGGGGCAAGGCGAAATCAGCGGCCTGGCTGGAGCTGTGGAACGCCAGACGGCGCTGGTCCCAGCTGGCGATCGCGGCGATCTCCGCGTCGAGGGCCCCATGCACCGACCCCATGCTCACCAGGTGAAAGATCGGCAGCGGCGCCGTGGGCGTGAGCCAGAAGGGCAGCCAGTCGGCGCTGAGGTTGAGCACGGCGTCGAAGCCAGCCCCCGGGCCCTCCGCCAGCACCCGTCGCCACAGCCGCGGCAACAGGCCCTCGGGCGCGATGGTGATGGGCCCGTCGTGGGGGGCGTGCTGCACGCTGGCCTGGGGGGCGCCGGGGCAGGTCCACAGCGCGGCCGCCGCGGCATCCGCAGGCAGGCATGAGCCAGCGGCCGCCAGCACCGTGACCCCATGGCCCCGTTGCAGCAACCCGGCCACCGCATTGGCCAAGGTGAGCTCCACGCCCCCGGCGGCACCGCTGCCCAGGGGGCCCAGGGGGGAGGCCACCACCAGCAGCTTCATGGCGCCCCCTCCACCGGCAAGGGCTGGGGGGCGGGCTGCCAGATCGAGGCGCGACGGTTGATCAGCACCACGCTCACCAAGGCCAGGGCCGCCCCCAGCCACTGCAGCGGCCGCAACTGTTCCCCCAGCAGCACCACCCCACACAGCAGGGCAAACACGGGGGTGAGGAAGGTGAGGGCGGTGAAGCTGGTGAGCTCCCCCTGGTTGGCGAACCAGAAGAACAGGCCATAGGCCAAGGCACTGCCCAGCAGTGCCGCGTAGGCCATCAGGCCCCAGGCGGCCCCATCCCAGTGGGGCCAGGCCGGCGGGGCGGCGGGATTAAGCAGCGGCGCCAGCAGCGACGCCGTCAGCAGCGGCAGGCTCCCCAGCAGCATGTGCCAACCGGTGATGGCCACCGGATCGCTGTGGCGGCAGGCGTAACGGCTGATCACCGTGCCCACCGCCATGGCCAGGGCGGCCGCCAGCATCCACAGCTCGCCGTGGCTCCAGGCCCGCTCCCCCAGGGCCTCCGGGCCCATCAACCACCACTGGCGCAGCAGCGGCGCCGGCAACCCCAGGCAGAGGATCCCCAACAAACCGAGCAGCAGCCCCAGCCAGCCCACCGGATTGATCGCTTCGCCGAACAGGCTGCGGGCCAGCAGCGCCACCAGCAGGGGCTGCGAATCGATCAACACCGAGCCCAGGCCGGCGCCGGTGCCCCCCAGCCCCCGGGCCAATAGCCCCTGGAAGGCGGTGGCATCCACCAGGGTGAACAACAGCAGCCAGCCCCAATCGCGGCGGTCCACCGCCAGGCCGCCGCGCCAGAGCTGGGCCGCCAGCAGCAGCACCGCGCCGGCGGGCAGCAGCCGCAACCAGGCCAGGGTGAGGGGGCCGGCGCCGGCCAGCAGCGGCTTCATCGCCGCCATGGCGGTGCCCCACAGGGCAAAGGGCAGGAGCATCAACAGCCAGCGCAGCATCACCGGCTTCAGCCGCCCACGGGCTCCTTTTTAAGATCCAGCCACTGCACACCGCCGCAATGATCTGGCCCTGGCGCCGCACGTCCCGCCGCAAACTGGCGCGCATCGCCATCGAGGGGCCCATCGCCGCCGGCACCCGCACCCGGGTGGTGAAGGCCCTGCGGGAGGTGGAGCAGCGGCAATGCCCCGCCCTGCTGCTGCGGATCGACAGCCCGGGCGGCACCGTGGGCGACAGCCAGGAGATCCATGCGGCCATCGGCCGGCTGCGGGCCAAGGGCTGCCGCGTGGTGGCCAGCTTTGGCAACATCTCCGCCTCCGGCGGGGTCTACGTGGGCGTGGCCGCCGAGAAGATCGTGGCCAACGCGGGCAGCATCACCGGCTCCATCGGGGTGATCCTGCGGGGCAACAACCTCTCCCGGCTGCTGGAGCGCATCGGCATCCAGTTTGAGACGGTGAAAAGCGGCCTCTACAAAGACATCCTCTCGCCGGATCGCGCCCTCACCGGCGCCGAGCGCACCCTGCTGCAGGAGCTGATCGACTCGAGCTACGGCCAGTTTGTGGCGGCCGTGGCCGCGGGCCGCGGCCTCGACGAGGCCACGGTGCGCGGCTTCGCCGACGGGCGGGTGTTCAGCGGCGCCCAGGCCCTGGAGCTGGGGCTGGTGGATGCCCTAGGGGATGAGGACAGCGCCCGCCGGCTGGCCTGCGAGCTGGCGGGTCTCGACCCGGAGAAAACGCGGCCGCTGGAATTTGGCAAACCCAAAAAGGGGGTGGGCAGCCTGATTCCGGGTCGCAGCGCCCTGGCCCGCCTGGGGGATGCCCTGCGGCTGGAGCTGGCCTGGAGCGGCCAACCCCTGTGGCTGCACCGCCCGTGAGCAGCGCCAGCCCGCTGCGGGCCCTGCGGGGGGCCACCACCGCCGCCGCCAACACGGCGGAGGCCATCGAGGCGGCGGTCAACGAACTGCTGGATGCCCTGGCGGAGCGCAACCAGCTCAGCGGCGAGCAGCTGCTGTCGATCACCTTTTCGGTCACCGCCGATCTCGACGCCTGCTTCCCGGCGGCCATCGCCCGGCGGCGGCCCGGCTGGGGGGCGGTGGCCCTGCTCGATTGCCAGCAGATGGCCGTGGCCGGCGACCTACCCCGCTGCATCCGGCTGCTGGCCCATGCCTGGCTGGAGCAACCGCCGCGCCACGCCTACCTGCGCGAGGCGATGCGGCTGCGGCCGGACCTGGCGGAGCCCGGCGCCTGAAGCCCAGCCGGCACCCTGCCAGCTGACCCGCCGGCCACCACCCGGGGTGGCGGGGCCCAGCCGCACGAGAATTTCAGCGGGGCCTCGGCCCCCCTCCCACACACAGACCATGTCCCTCCTTCGCACCGCGGCCGTCGGCACGGCCCTCGGCGCCGCCGCCACCTGCCTGGCGGGCGCGGCCTCGCTGCTGGCCCCCTCCGGCTTATCTGGACTGCCGGCGGCCCAGGCCCAGGGCACCCCCAGCATCATGGAATTCCGCTGGGACCCCAACAAGGACTACCGCAAGCTCTACTACTTCACCACCAGCACGGTGCGGCTGCAGCGCGGTGAGTACTACTTCGTGCTCAAACCGAAGGACCGCAAAACCGCCATCCTCAAGCTGGCGGTGAGCTTCCCCAAGGATTTCGAGAGCACGATCGACCCCAAGAACGTCAAGCTCTGCACGATGGCCGCGGGCAGCTTCACCAAGAAGACCCGTTGCGAGACCACCATCCCCGCCACGATTGAATTGGCGGCCAATGGCAAAACCATCGAGGTGTTCCCGAACACGCCGGTTCCCGTCGGCAAGACCATCGGCGTTTACATGATGATCTTCAATCCGCGCCAGGCCGGAATGTTCCAGGTGAACGCCATGGCCCAGGCCCCCGGTGACATCCCCGTGAGCGGCTACCTCGGCAGTTGGCTGATCCAGGTGGATGCCAGCTCCTACTGATCACAACGCACTGATCACAACGCATCGAATCGCATTCAAGCCTTCGCATCCATTCACTGAACGCCATGAAGCGCATCCAATTTCTGTTCACAGCGATCTGCACAGCATGCGTGACTGGCTTCACCACGCTGGCGGCGGCTCCAACAGCACAAGCCGACACAGGCAGCAGCAGCGGCTTGGAGTTTCGTTGGGATAACAGCGATCAAGACTACCGGAAACTTTATTACCACATCTCATCAGCACGGGCCAGCAATCGATCCGATTACCATTTGGTTTTAGGGCCAAAAGATCGAAAGACAGCCATGTTGAAGCTGGCGATTTCGGTGCCGAAGGATTTCGATGCCTACATCGATCCCAAAAACGTCGAACTCTGCTACATGCTTCGCGGAGGCGTGACCCGCAAGACGGAATGCCAGAAGATGATTCCCTCCGTGGTGGAGGTGAACAAAGAGGGCACCGCCATCGAAATTTTCCCCAATGAACCGGTGCCGGTGGGTCGCTCGATCGGCGTGCGGATTCAACTCAACAACCCCTACAACCCGGGGATGTATCAGTTCAATGCCTTGGCCCAAGCCCCAGGCGATGTGCCCATCTCGGGCTACCTGGGCAGCTGGGTGATCGAGATCTCCCCCTGAGCAGGTCTGCCCTTGAGCCTGGCGCCCACAACCCGCCTGATAGGGTGGTGGATCGCCCATGACGCCGCAGCCGAGATCAGGCCATGACCAAACGCACCCTCGAAGGAACCAGCCGCAAGCGCAAGCGCGTCTCCGGTTTCCGGGTGCGCATGCGCAGCCACACCGGCCGCCGCGTGATCCGCACCCGCCGCAAGCGTGGCCGCGCTCGCCTGGCGGTTTGATCCGCACCCTGGCCTGAGCCTGCGGCCCAGCCCCAACGCCCCCCAGCCCACTCCCGATCGCCATCCCCCATGGTGCTACCCCGGGATCAAAGGCTGCGGGGGCGTTTTGTGTTTGACCGCCTCTACCAACGGGGCCAGCGGCTGCACGGCACCTGGATGACCGTGCGTTGCCTGACGGCCGAACCCCAGCTGCTGAAACCGGATCCCCGCGACCCCCATCCCACCAACCACCGGGTGGCCGTGGTGGTGAGCAGCAAGGTGAGCAAGCGGGCCGTGCAACGCAACCGCCTGCGCCGCCTGCTGCAGGGCCACGTGAGCGGCCTGCTGCGGCAATGGCCGGCAGGGCAAGGGCAGTGGCTGCTGATTTCCCTGAAACCCGGCAGCGAAACCGCCGACCCCGCGGCCCTGCTGGGAGAATGTTCCTCACTCCTCGCCCGGGCAGGGCTTCAGCCATGAGCGCAGCCGCACAGACCCCACCGGTGGCCCCCGGCGCCAGCATCAATGAAGACGTCTTCTATGAAGGCGGCCCGGCCAAAGGCGACCTGATCCTCAACCTGCTGTTTGGCCTCAGCCTGATCGGCATCCCCTTTGCCGTGGGCGCCCTGGTGCGCGCCCTGTGGCTGCGGTTTCGGATCACCAGCCGGCGGGTGGAGGTGAGCGGCGGCTGGCTGGGCCGCGACCGCACCCAAGTGGTGTACAGCCAGATCCGCGAGGTGCGCTCCGTGGCCCGCGGCTTCGGGTTTTGGGGCGACATGGTGCTGGTGCTCAACGACGGCATGAAGCTCGAAATGCGGGCCGTGCCCCGCTACAAGGAGGCCGAGGCCTTCATCCAGCAGCGGATGGCCGCCAGCCCCACCGCGAAAGCCACCGCCAAGGGGGCCCCCAAGAGCGGCTTCGGTGACAACGCGGCCGCCTGAGCCACCCGCCTGACACACTGGCTCCACACCCGACCCTTCCCTCCGGACACCGCGCGACGTGATCGGCTACATCTCCGACAACCTGCTGCTGCCGATCCTCGATTTCTTCTACGGATTGGTGCCGAGCTACGGCCTGGCGATCATTGCCCTGACGGTGGTGATCCGCCTGGCCCTGTTCCCCCTGAGCGCCGGCTCCATCCGCAACGCCCGCCGCATGCGCATCGCCCAGCCGGTGATGCAGAAGCGCCAGGGGGAGATCAAGGCCAAGTACGCCAACAACCCCCAGAAGCAGCAGGAGGAACTGGGCAAGTTGATGCAGGAGTTCGGCAGTCCCCTGGCGGGCTGCCTGCCCCTGCTGGTGCAGATGCCGATCCTGTTTGCCCTGTTCGCCACCCTGCGGGGCTCACCGTTCGCCGATGTGCCCTACACCCTCAACCTGAAGGTGCTGCCGGCCGAACAGATCGCCACCGTTGAACCCAAACCGTTCAACAGCGCCAGCCACTCGATCTTCGTGACCGCCACCGAGCACGTGCCGGTGATCGCCAGCCTGGAGAAGGGCACCAAGCTCGGCGTGGGCGACACCGAAACCGTGAGCCTGCACACCAAGGACGGCGCCAGCTTCGCCTCCGTGCTCAGCGGTGTGGAGGACGGCAGCAGCTTCACCCCCACCTGGAGCGTCACCAAGGGTGACGGGGTGGTGAGCGTGGATCAGAACGGCACCATCCAGGCCATCGCCCCTGGCGATGCGGTGGTGGAGGCCAAGATTCCGGGCCTCGCGGCCCGCAGCGGCTTCCTGTTCATCAAGGCCCTTGGGCAGGTGGGCTTCTACACCGATGGCGCCATCAACTGGGACATCGCCATCCTGGTGGCCGCCTTCGGCGCCAGCCTGTTCGTGAGCCAGATCCTCTCGGGCATGGGCATGCCCGCCAACCCCCAGCAGGCCACCGCCAACAAGATCACCCCCGTGATGATCACCGGCATGTTCCTGTTCTTCCCGCTGCCGGCGGGGGTGCTGCTCTACATGGTATGGTGATCGCCAACATCTTCCAGGCGGTGCAGACCTTCCTGCTCACCCGCGAAGCCCTACCCGACAACCTGCAGGCGATCCTCGATCAGCAGCTGGCGTCGGAGGCCAAAACCGTGACCGCCACGGTGAGCGGCAGCGAACGGCTGCCCTTTGAACCCAAGGCCAAGAAATAGGGCGATGGGCCGGCCTCCAGCCCCAGCGTCCCAAGGGGATGATCTACGGCCCATCAACCTGCAGGAGCTGAAGCTGCAGGCGGATGGGCGCCACTGGCGGATCGACCAGACCCTCAGCGAACTCGACAGCCTCACGCCGGTGCGCGGCAGCCTTTCGGCCCTGCACAGGGGCAACGCCCTGGAGCTGGAGGGGGAGGCCAGCACGATCGTGACCCTCTGCTGCGACCGCTGCCTGCAGCTCTTCAACCACCCCCTCGCCTTCCAGACCCGTGAAGTGCTGTGGCTGGGGGAGGAGGCGCGGGCCCAGGGGCTGGAGCCCGAGCTGGTGCTGGAGGGGGGCCAGGGGGTGCTCGAGCTCGACCCCGACGCCCTCTGCGAAAGCCTCGATCCCCGCGGCCTGTTTGACCCGGAGCATTGGGTGTTCGAGCAGCTGCACCTGCAGCTGCCGGTGGTGAACCGCTGCGGGGCCGACTGCCCGGGCCCCAGGCTCAGCCCCGGCGCCGCAGCCAACACTGCGGACGCCGATGGCGACACCCCCATCGACCCGCGCTGGGCGGCCCTGCAACGGCTGCAGCAACCATGAGCCGCGCCTGGGCCGACCATCTGGATCTGTTGATCCGGGCGCGCACCCCCATCCTCTGGATCCGCAGCCAGGAGGAGGAGCGCATCGCCGCGCTGCTGGCGGCCGCCGCCAAACGGCTGGGCAACCGCCAGCTGGCCCGCTGGGATTTCATCGGCGGCCTGCAGGGCTGGGCCGGCCGCGATGGCGAAGCGGCCCGCAACCCGCTGGCCGCCCTCGACAGCCTGGCGGCGGTGCCCGCCGAGCAGGGGGCCCTTTTGGTGCTGCACGATTTTCACCGCTACAGCGACGACAGCAGCATCTGCCGCAAGCTGCGCAACCTGGCCACCAGCCTGCGCCAGCGGCCCCACACCGTGGTGATCACGGCGGCGGAGTGGCAACTGCCGCGGGAGCTGGAGGAGTGCATCACCCTGCTGGATCTCCCCCTGCCAGAGCAGGGGGAGATCCAGGCGCTGCTGCGCAGCATCGCCCAGGCCAGCGGCCAAAGCCTGCCGAATGAACTGCTCGAGCAGCTCACCCACAGCTGCAGCGGCCTGAGCGAACAGCGCATCCGCCAGGTGGCGGCGCGGGGCCTGGCCAGCCGCGGCCAGCTGGGCATCGAAGACCTGGAGGAGGTGCTGGAGGAGAAACGCCAGGCCATCGCCCGCAGCGAACTGCTCGAGTACTGCCCCACCGAAGCCACCCCGGCGGACATCGGCGGCCTCGACGCCCTCAAGCGCTGGCTGGAGCAGCGGCACATGGCCTTCAGCGATGAGGCGCGCCGCTACGGCCTGCCGCTGCCGCGGGGGGTGCTGCTGGTGGGCCCCCAGGGCACCGGCAAATCCCTCACCGCCAAGGCCATCGCCCACAGCTGGAGCATGCCGCTGCTGCGACTGGATGTGGGGCGACTGTTCGCCGGGCTGGTGGGGGCCTCCGAGGCCCGCACCCGCGACATGATTCAGCGTGCGGAGGCCATGGCCCCCTGCGTGCTCTGGATCGATGAGATCGACAAGGGCTTCGGCGGCTCCAGCGATGGCCGCAGCGACGGCGGCACCAGCCAGCGGGTGCTGGCCAGCCTGCTCACCTGGATGGCGGAGAAAACCAGCCCGGTGTTTGTGGTGGCCACCGCCAACGGCGTGGAGCGCCTGCC
>RHBP01000066.1 GCA_010030955.1 Synechococcaceae bacterium WBB_10_009
GGTGCCCACTTTGGGCACCAAACCCGCCGCTGGAACCCCAAGATGTCGCGCTACATCTACTGCGCGCGCAACGGTGTTCACATCATCGACCTCGTGCAGACCGCCGTCTGCATGAACAACGCCTACAAATGGGTCCGCAGTGCCGCCCGCAGCGGCAAGCGCTTCCTGTTTGTGGGCACCAAGAAGCAGGCCTCCGAAGTGATCGCCCTGGAGGCCACCCGATGTGGCGCCGCCTACGTGAACCAGCGTTGGCTGGGGGGCATGCTCACCAACTGGACAACGATGCGGGCTCGCATCGATCGTCTCAAAGACCTGGAGCGCATGGAGTCCTCCGGTGCGATCGCCATGCGCCCCAAGAAGGAAGCGGCTGTGCTGCGCCGTGAGCTGGAGCGCCTGCAGAAATACCTCGGCGGCCTCAAGAACATGCGTCGCCTGCCGGATGTGGTGGTGCTGGTGGACCAGCGCCGCGAAACCAACGCCGTGCTCGAAGCCCGCAAGCTCGACATTCCTCTGGTGTCCATGCTCGACACCAACTGCGATCCCGACCTCTGCGACGTGCCCATCCCCTGCAACGACGACGCCGTGCGTTCGGTGCAGCTGGTGCTGGGTCGCCTGGCGGATGCCATCAACGAAGGTCGCCACGGCGCCGGCGACCAACGCGGCAGCTACGACGACGAGGAAGGCTGAACGCCAGCCTGCCCACCCCCGGGTTGAACCGATTCAACGGAGCTTCCCTGCGGGGGAGCTCCCGCCCGTTTGAGCCTCCACCCCTCTCCACCCCTGTTTCCCTCCCCACCCATGGCTGAGATTTCCGCCAAGCTCGTCAAAGAACTGCGCGACATGACCGGCGCAGGGATGATGGACTGCAAGAAGGCCCTGGCCGAAACCAACGGCGACAAGGAGAAGGCCGTCGAGTGGTTGCGTCAGAAGGGCATCGCCTCCGCCGAGAAGAAATCGGGCCGCACCGCCGCCGAAGGGGCGATCGGCAGCTACATCCACACCGGCGCCCGCGTGGGTGTGCTGGTGGAGGTGAACTGCGAGACCGACTTCGTGGCCCGCGGTGAGATCTTCCAGGACCTGATCCGCAACGTGGCCATGCAGATCGCCGCCTGCCCCAACGTGGATTTCGTCAAGGTGGATGACATCCCCGCCGATGTGGCGGAGCGCGAGAAGCAAATCGAAATGGGCCGCGACGACCTGGCCGGCAAGAAGGAGGAGATGAAGGAGAAGATCGTGGCGGGCCGCATCGGCAAGCGCCTCAAGGAGATGGCCCTGATGGACCAGCCCTACATCAAGGACAGCGGCATGACCGTTGAAGAGATGGTCAAGCAGGTGGCCGGCAAGGTGGGCGAGAACATCCAGGTGCGTCGCTTCGTGCGCTTCAACCTCGGCGAGGGCATCGAGGTGGAGAAAATGGACTTCGCTGCAGAAGTGGCGGCCATGCAGGCCGCTTGATGCGGCACCGCAACGCCCAATCCTGATCCTTGGATCCCAACGCCCGGCCCCTCGACGAGGCCCAGCGCCAATGCGATCTGCTGCTGGCGCAGCAGGAGCAGCTCACCCCAGAGCTCTACCGCGATCTGGCGCTGTACCTGCAGGTGCTCCGCGAAGGCCTGTTGCATGCGGTGCAGCAGGCCTGTTTTCATCTGGCCACGCAGGTGGCACCCGAGCGCTACAGCCAGTTGCCATCGGCGCGCCGCCTCGCCTTCCAACGGCGGCTTGAGGCCCTGGTGCAGCGCTGCAATGCCCTGCTCACGGTGGAGCAGCTGATGGGGCTGGCGGCCCAGCAGCAGCGGCGCGACCACCGCCGCCACCGTTTGAGCCAACAGCAGTTGCTGCAGCGCTTGCTGCAGGAGGGCGAGGCCCAAGCCGACCCACCGGGCCAACAGTCGGTGCACCTCAGCCTGGACCTGCCCCTGGCGGCCGACCTGTTTGACCAGGGGGTGCCGGGGTTGCCGGCCCTGCGGCCGCCCGCCAGCGCCACCCCAGCCCCACCCACGCCATCAGAGCCCCCAGCTCCTGCCGAGGCTGCTGATGGCGAGGGCTCCGGCAGCCTGCGCCTGATGCAGTCGCTGTTCCAGATGGCGTCCGAGGAGCTCCAGGACCCCGCCCCGGACACCGAGGCTGAGGAGCCATCGGCAGCGATGGCGGCGGGCCTTGACCCCCGCGTCACGGCCACCACCGTGCCCCGCGACCCGTTGCTGCAATTGCGCTGGTGGACCCACCTGGATCGGGCCTTGAGGCGGCGGCTGCGCAACCTCTCCCACGCGGTGAATGTGGAATTGCTGCGGGTGGGCCTGGCCCAGGGCCTGTTGCCCATGGGGCTGCTGGATGCGGTGCTGGATGGGCAGCTGGAGGCCCTGCCGGCCCCCGCCAACCTGCTGCGCTTGCCCCTGCCCGTGCCGGAGGGCCACGCCCTGGAGGCGTCGATGCCCACCCAGGTGTTGGCCCTGCTGCTGCGCCAGGGGGATCTGGAATTTGAGCAGCCCCGGCTGCGCAGTTGCCGCAAACGGCTCGAGCAACGCCGCCGCACATTGCGCACAATGGCCAAACGCTACGGCGGCTGGCAGCGCCGGCTGCGGGCGCTCCAAGCCGAGCAACAGTGGTTCCAGGACACGGCCCCACCCCAGAACCCGCCGCCGGCGCACCGCTGAGCCCGGAGGCGTGGTTCAGGCCGCTGCAGCAGGCGCTGTTGCTGGAGGCCGACCGTGGCTTCACGGATTTGCAGGGGCGCCGTGAACCCTTCCACGCCTTTCTGGCCCGCGAGCTGGCCCAGCCGCCCGGCGGCTGCAACCCCGCCCAGGTGGAGCAGTTGGCGGAACTGGCCGCACGCTTCGGGGCCTACGGCGATCTGGGCCTGGCCCAGCGGCAGGCGGTGGTGCGTCGCACCCGCCAACTGCTGCACGAACTGCAGCGCAGCTTGGAGCCCGCCTCTCCGGTGGCCCCGCCCCGGCTGCGCCTGGTGCCCAGTGCCGATGCCCCGGCGGCGGACCGCAGCATCCGCCCCGAGACCCCCCTGGCCGACCTCCGCGGCGTGGGTCCCAAGGCCGCCGCGAAGTTGGCGGCCCTCAACCTCTGGTTGGCGCGCGACCTGGTGCGCCACTACCCCCGGGATTACCTCGACTACGCCAACCTCGTGCGCATTGCGGCCCTGGAGCCGGGCCGCACCGCCACGATCGTGGCCACCGTGCGCCGCAGCCATGGCTTCACCAGCCCGCGCAACCCCAACCTCTCGATCCTGGAACTGCAGTTGGTGGATGTCACCGGCCGCCTGAAGGTGTCCAAGTTTTTTGCGGGCAAACGCTTCGCTTCTCCGGGGTGGTTGAAGCTGCAACAGCGCCACTACCCACCCGGCGCCACCGTGGCCGTCAGCGGCTTGGTGAAGGACACCCCCTACGGGCCCGCCTTTCAGGATCCGTTGATGGAGGTGCTCGACAGCCCGTCGGCCCCCGTGCGCAGCGAACAGATCGGCCGCCTGTTGCCCGTCTATGGCCTCACCGAAGGGCTCACCGCTGACCGCCTGCGCAGCCTGATCCGCCCGGTGGTGGAGGCCGCCGCCGGCTGGGGCGATCCGCTGCCGGATCCGTTGCGCCGGCGCCTGCAGCTGTTGCCCCTGGGGGAAGCCCTGCGCCAGATCCACCTGCCCGACCACCAGGCTGCCCTCAGCGCCGCCCGTCGCCGCCTCGTGTTTGATGAGTTTCTGCTGCTCCAGCTCGGGATGCTGCAGCGGCGCCATGCCCTGGTGAGCCGGGCCGCCCCACCCCTGCAGGCCCCAGCCGGAGCCCTGCTCCAAGCCTTCCTGGAGCTGCTGCCCTTCCCGCTCACCGGCGCCCAGACGCGCGTGCTCGCCGAGATCCGTGCCGAACTCGCCCGTGACCGGGCGATGGCGCGGCTGGTGCAGGGGGATGTGGGCAGTGGCAAGACCGTGGTGGCGATTGCGGCCCTGCTCACCGCCATCGAGGCCGGTTGCCAGGGGGCCCTGATGGCCCCCACGGAGGTGCTGGCGGAGCAGCATTACCGCAAACTCTGCGAGTGGCTGCCCCAGCTGCATGTGAGTTGCGCCCTGCTCACCGGTTCCACGCCCCAGCGCCGTCGCCGCTCGCTGCTCGACGACCTCGCCAACGGCACCTTGAAGATGCTGGTGGGCACCCATGCGCTGTTGGAGGATCCGGTGCAGTTCCAGCGGCTGGGGCTGGTGGTGGTCGATGAACAGCACCGTTTCGGCGTGCACCAGCGCAACCGGCTGCTCGACAAGGGGCTGCAGCCCCACCTGCTCACGATGACGGCCACACCGATTCCGCGCACCCTGGCCCTGTCGCTGCATGGCGACCTGGAGGTGAGCCAAATCGATGAATTGCCGCCGGGGCGCACCCCCATCCGCACCAGCCTGCTCTCCCCCTCCGAGCGCCAGCAGGCCTACGACCTGATCCGCGAGCAGGTGGCCCTCGGCCAGCGGGCCTATGTGGTGTTGCCGTTGGTGGAGGAGTCGGAAAAACTCGACCTGCGATCGGCGGTGGAGGTGCACGAGCAGCTGAGCCGCGAGGTGTTCCCCGACCTCAGCGTGGGCTTGTTGCATGGCCGGCTCTCCAGCGCCGACAAACAGGCGGCGATCACCGCCTTCGCCGAGGGCCGCAGCCAGGTGCTGGTGAGCACCACCGTGGTGGAGGTGGGGGTGGATGTGCCCGCCGCCAGCGTGATGCTGATCGAGCATGCCGATCGCTTTGGCCTGGCCCAGTTGCACCAGTTGCGCGGGCGGGTGGGGCGCGGGGCGGCCGCCTCCCACTGCCTGTTGCTGTGCGACAGCCGTCAGGCGCTGGCCCGCCAACGGCTGGAGGTGCTGGTGCGCTCCACCGATGGGTTTGAGATCGCCGAAATGGACCTGCGGCTGCGGGGGCCCGGCCAGGTGCTCGGCACGCGCCAGAGCGGTCTGCCGGACCTGGCCCTGGCCAGCCTCACCGAAGATGGGGACGTGCTGGAGCTCGCCCGCAGTGTGGCCCAGGAGCTGCTGCTCCACGATCCGGAGCTGCTGCAGGCCCCGGCCCTGGCGGCGGTGCTGGCGGAGCAGCGCCACCGCCTGGCGGCGGGGGGGAGGCTCAACTGATGGCGCTGCGCCCCTGGAGCCCCATCCCGATCGTCGACAACGGCGAGCCGCTGCTGCCGCTGCCGCCCGACCTGCTGCGTCTGGAACCCCACCCCTATGTCGCCGTTGGCGCCCCCTATGGCGAGGCGGCATCGCCGTTCCAGTTGCGCCAGGGCGTGATCGAACGGTTGCTCGCCGCCCAGGCGCAGTTGCAGCGCCGCCACCCACAGTGGCGGCTGGCGGTGTTTGATGCCTGGCGCCCCCTGGCCGTGCAGGAGCACATGGTGCGCCATGCCATCCGCTGCGAGTGCGCACGCCGTGGCATCGACCCAGCCCAGTCGGGCACCGCCATCGACGCGGTGGTGGCGGAGGTGGGTCGCTTCTGGGCACCCCCCAGTGCCGATCCCCTCACCCCGCCCCCCCACAGCACAGGCGCCGCCGTGGATCTCACCCTGGCGGATGCCGACGGCCAGACCCTGGGCATGGGGTCCGAGATCGATGCCATCGGCGCCGTCTCGGAGCCGGATTTCTTTGCAGGCCGTGCCGCGGCGCTCCCCCCCGGGCCCGATCGCGACCAGGCCCTCCGTTGGGCTGGCCACCGCGATGCCCTGCGCCAGGCCATGGAGGCGGTGGGCTTCGCCCAACATCCCAACGAGTGGTGGCATTTCAGCCACGGCGACCAGCTCTGGGCCTGGCGGCTGGGACACCCCAGCGCCCACTACGGCCGTTGGGGGACGGCTTAACCCTGGGTCAGCAGGGCCACCACGTCGCTGCGCCCCAGTTTGTGCACGTAATCGCCGAAGCTGCGGCGACCGCCGGCCGCCTTCCAGCCCACGAGCAGCGGCTCGAGGGTGGATTCCAAGCGTTCCAGTGGCATCCGCTCCAGGTAGGGCTCGGCGAGCCGCTGCAGGTTGGGGGTTCCCCCGAGCCACAGCTGGTATTGGTTCACGCCATCCCCCACCAGCCCCAACTCGGCCATGTAGGGCCTGGCGCAACCATTGGGGCAGCCGGTCATGCGCACCAGAATCGATTTGCTGATCTCCAACCGCCGCAGCTGGGCATCGAGGCGATCCAGCACCTCCGGCAGGATGCGCTCGGCTTCCGTCACCGCCAACCCGCACAGCGGCAGGGCGGGGCAGGCAATGGCGTGGCGGGCCAGCAGCGACGGCTCCTCAGGGGTGGTGATCCCCAGCTCCGCCAGGGCCTCCCGCAGCGTGGCCCGTTGGGCCGTGCCGATGTTGCACAGCAGCAGGTCCTGATTGGGGGTGAGGCGAACCTCCAATTGGTAGGTGGCCACCAGGTTTCGCAGGCCCCGTTTCAGATCGCCGGAGAGGCGCCCACACAGCAGCGGGATGCCCACAAACCAGAGGCCGGCGGCTTGCCGGTGCCACCCCAGGTAATCCTCCAGCTTGGCCTTGGGCTCCAGCCGCAGCCCCTTGATCGGATGGGGGAAGTAGCGGGCCTTGAGCTCCTGTTTGAACCAGGCGATGCCCTGATCGTGGATCAGGTATTTCATGCGCGCGTGGCGGCGGGTTTGGCGGTCGCCGTAGTCGCGCTGCAGGGCCAGGATGGCCTGCACCAGGTCGAGCACATGCTCGCCATCCACATAGCCGAGCGGGTCGGCGCTGCGGGCGAAGGTCTCCTCTTTGTTGTGGGTGCGGCCCATGCCACCGCCCACGTAGACGTTGCAACCCTTGAGGGCACCGCCGGCGTCGGTGAAGGCCACCAGGCCGATGTCCTGGGTGAGCAGATCCACCGAGTTGTCGCCGGGCACGGTGACGGCGCACTTGAATTTGCGCGGCAGGTAAGTGGCGCCGTAGAGCGGTTCCTCGGCATCGCCGCTGAACAGAGCCCCCTGCTGCTGCCGCTCCCGCACCTGCTTCACCGCCCGGCGGGGCTTGAGCCGGTAGCTGAGTTCCCCATCCACCCAGAGGTCGAGGTAGGCGCCCTCCGCCGCCTGGGGGGCCAAGGTGTCGGCGATGTCATCGGCCAGCTGGCGAGCGGCCGGGTAGGCCCCCTTCTCGTAGGGGGCGGCGGGGCACATCACGTTGCGGTTGATGTCGCCGCAGGCCGCCAGGGTGGATCCCATGCCCCGCACGATGGTGCCGATCACCTCCTTGAGGTGTTGCTTGCGCACGCCATGCAGCTGGAAGGCCTGGCGGGTGGTGGCCCGCATCGTGCCGTTGCCCAGGCGGTCGGCCAGCTCGTCGAGGGCCAGATACAGCGAGGCGGGAATGCGCCCGCCGGGGCTGCGCAGCCGCAGCATCATCTGCCAGTCCTTCTCTTGGCCCTTCTGGCGGTTGTCGCGGTTGTCCTGCTGGTAGCTGCCGTGGAACTTCAACAACTGAACGGCGCCATCGCTGAACTGGGGCAGGGTGTTGCCCAGCTCCTCCAGCAGGGGGTCACGCAGGTGATCGCTGCCGGCTTTGAGCTGCTCAAACTTGCTGCGCTCCGCCCCGGTGGCGATGCAGGGGGAAAACTGCCGTTCTGTCCCTGCCGTCACGGTCACACGCTGGTCAGCTACCAACCAACGACCGTAGCGAAACACGCTTCCCGGCTGGCTTGCTCCGATGATCGCTTCAATACAGTGGGCGGCTGCTGTGGGCTGCCTGCGTGTCGACCTTTCTGCTCGAGATCGGGACCGAGGAGCTGCCCGCTGATTTCGCGCGACTGGCCCTGCCGCAGCTGGAGCAGTTGGTGCAGCGCGACCTGCGGGAGGCGCGCCTGGGCCATGGGGCGATCCAGTGCACCAGCACCCCCCGCCGCCTGGCCCTGACCATTCGCGGGCTGGACTCCCGCACCCCCGATCTGCAGGAGGAGCGCAAGGGTCCGCCGGCGGGCCAGGCCTTCAACGACGGCGTGCCCACGGCGGCTGCAGTCGGGTTTGCCAACCGTTGCGGTGTGGCTCCGGAGGCCCTGGAGGTGCGCGACACCCCCAAGGGGCCGTTTGTGTTTGCCACGGTGCTCGAACCCGGCCGCTCCGCCCAGGAGCTGCTGGGTGCCTGGGTGCCCCAATGGATCCAAGCGCTTCAGGGTCGCCGGTTCATGCGCTGGGGCGCTGGGGACAGCCGTTTCTCCAGGCCGGTGCGTTGGCTGGTGGCCCTGTTCGATGACGCCGTGCTGCCCGTGGTGCTGGAGAGCTGCGATCCGCCGGTGGTGGCCGGCCGCGACAGCCGTGGCCACCGCCTGCGGGCGGAGGCGGTTCCCATTGCCGACGCCGAGGCCTACACCGACGCCCTCGCCGCGGTGGGGGTCCAGGTGGATCGCCTTGCCCGCAGCCAATGGATCCACCAGGCGGTGGAGCAGGCCGCCGCTGGCCTCGCAGCGGCCCCCGATTGTCCGCCGGAGCTGTTCGACGAACTCACCGACCTGGTGGAGTCCCCCCTGTTGCTGGAGGGCCGGGTGGAGGACACCTATCTCGACCTGCCCGCGGAGGTGCTCAGCACCGTGATGCGCGCCCACCAGCGCTACGTGCCGCTCTACCGCCGCGATGCGCAGCGTGACCCGCTGGCCCTCGATGCCCGCAACAGCCTGCTGCCGCGGTTTCTGTGCATCGGCAATGGGCTGCCGGAATCCGCGGCCACCGTGCAGCGGGGCAATGAGCGGGTGCTCAAGGCCCGCTTGGCGGATGCGGACTTTTTCGTTCAGGCCGATCGGGCCGTGGCCAGCATCGACCGCCGTGACCAGCTGGCGCGGGTCACGTTTGCGGAGGGGCTGGGGTCGCTGCTGGAGCGGGTGGAGCGGCTCGAGTGGTGCACCGACGCCCTTCTGGATCAGCTGCAGCTTGCGCCGGCCACAGCCGTGGCGGCCCGGCGGGCGGCGCACCTCTGCAAGCACGACCTGGTGAGCCAGATGGTGGGCGAATTTCCTGAATTGCAGGGGGTGATGGGGGGCAAATACCTGCTGGCCGAGGGGGAGGACCGTGCCGTGGCCCTGGCGGTGCTGGAGCACTACCTGCCCCGCGGGGCTGGCGACGATCTGCCCTCCTCCGAGGCCGGGGCGGTGGTGGCCCTGGCGGAGCGCCTGGAATTGCTGCTCAGCATCTATGCGAAGGGGGAGCGTCCCAGTGGCTCTTCCGACCCCTACGCCCTGCGCCGGGCCGGCAATGGCCTGCTGCAACTTCTCTGGTCGCGGGGTTGGGCACTGGATGTGCTGGCGCTGCTCGAGCGGGCCACGGCCCATTGGAGCCAGATCCTGCCGGCCTGTGGCGTGGATGGACCGGCCTTGGCGCAGGAACTGGCTGAATTTCTGCGGCAGCGGCT
>RHBP01000067.1 GCA_010030955.1 Synechococcaceae bacterium WBB_10_009
CATCGCCTCAAGGCTTGACCCCCAGGCTGGCGGCCAACAGCACCACATCCGGATGCAACTGATCGAGCACCTCCACCGAAGGCTGGATCAGGCGAGCTGCGGAGCGCACCCGCTCCAGCTCCTGCAGCGCGCTTACCCCTTTGCGGGGATGGGCTTCCAGCAACTGCTCCACCAGGGCCAACAGCTCCGCGATGAACAGGTGAGCCGCACACCAGCTGCTGAATGACGGCTCCGAAGCCAGCAGAGCAAGCACCAGACCATCGGGAATGGCCCAGGCATGCAACGGTCCCGCAGCGGAGACTGCTTCACAGGCCTGGGCACGCACCAGGGAGGCGAGGCCAACGAAGGATCCCGCCTGCAGTTTCTCCACGGTGCAGAGGCGGCCAGCATCCCTGCAGAGCAAGCGAGCCTGGCCATCCACGAGCAGCAGCACCTCACTGGGGATCACATCCGAGGTGCTCAGGTTCTGGCCTGTGGTGAAGGCCCGCAGCTCAGAGCCAGCCTGGAGCTGTTGGCGCCCTTGCTCGGAGAGTGCTGCAAAAGCTGGATGACTGCTGAGCAGTGCGTTGGGGGGAGCCTGGGTCATTGGGGCTGCTCCGAGATGGGGGCAAGCAGCTGTGGGCGGAGCTGTTCAAATCTGGTTTCCACAGCCTGCTCAAGCCACTGCTCAAACAGTTCTTGGCTCATCTGAAGAGCCATTGATTCATCGAAGCTGGCTGGTGTGAGCGATTCGAGGCGAAACAGCAGCCAATACCCCTCTATGAGAAGGGGCTCTTGCACCTGAGCGATAGGGGCTGTGCGCAACCGCTCCACAAGCTGGGGGTGCGCCTGGGTCAGGGGCACGGGGCCGACGATGCCACGGGTGGCCCGCTCTGGCCCCTCGGAGTGCTGAGCCGCCAGATCGGCAAAATCAGCCTCTCCGTCTTGAAGCTGAAAATAGAGCTCGCGAGAGAGCCCCTCATCCTGGAGGCGCAGCAGGCTGTAAACCACCTGATCGAGCTGCTGCTTGCGCTCCAGGAAACGCGCTTCCGCCTTGGGCCGGTAGAGGCGCTCACAATGGCGGCGGAGGCGGCTGGGCAGCTCCACCTGAAGCGCGAGGGCCTCAGGGGAGAGCAGGTTGGCGATGCGGTAGCGCTCCAGGGCTTCACCATCGGTGAGCCGGCGCTGCTGGGCGAAGGCGATCAGGGCCTGGCGACGCTCGTCGTCGCTGAGGGTTTCCGTCGCCAGGGCATCCGCCATCAAGCACTGGCGCAGGTACGGGCGAAGCAGGCCGTGTTGCGCAAGCAAGGCCATGGCCGTTGGACCAAGGGCCGTGGAGGAAACACCTGCGGGCGGTTGGATCAAGCCATTTCAATGCGTTCGCGCCATTGTGCCGGCAGGCAATCGTGTCGCCCGATACGGTGCACCCATGGCCCACGCTGACCCACCCCTGCCGGTGGTGGAAACCTTCCACTCCCTGCAGGGGGAGGGGATCCATGCCGGGCGCAGCGCCTTCTTCATCCGGCTGGGGGGCTGCAGCGTGGGCTGCAGTTGGTGCGACACCAAGCACTCCTGGCCGGCGGAGGTGCATCCCCAACGCCCCCTGGAGCAGCTGCGCGCCGAGGCCGAGGCGGCGGCGGCGGCCGGGGCCGCCTTTGCGGTGATCACCGGCGGCGAACCGCTGGAGCACCGGCTTGATCCGCTCTGCACCACCCTGGCGGCGGCGGGGCTGCCCCTGCACCTGGAAACCAGCGGCGTGGGCGCCTGGAGCGGCCAGTTCCAGTGGATCAGCCTCTCCCCCAAGCCCCACCGCCCTCCCGGCGGCGAGGCCCTGCGCCGCTGCCACGAACTGAAGGTGGTGGTGCACGAGCCCAGCGATCTGGCCTTCGCCGAGGCCATGGCCGCCGCCGCCCTGGAGCGCCGCGGCCCCGCCGAGCCCGGCCCGGCGCTGCTGCTGCAACCGGGCTGGGACTGCCCCGAAGGCCAGCGGCTGGCGGTGGCCTTTGTGCAGGCCCACCCCCACTGGCGCCTCAGCCTGCAGAGCCACAAATGGCTGGGGGTGCGCTAGAGCGCTCGGGCCGGCTGCAGGGGCTCCAGGGGCCGCCACACCCGCCAGCGCAGCTCCAGCCGCTCCGGCAGATACACCACGATCGGCAGGCTCACGTTGTAGGGCGCCAGCACGGGGTCACCGCCGAGGGTGACGAAACGGATGGGTTTCGGTTGGCCCTTCGGACAGGCCATCAGCGTGGTGATCGCCAGGCCGGCGTTGGGCCCCTCCAGCCGGTAGATGGGGTAGCCCCAGCCCGGCACATCGCTGACCCGCAGCTGGCCGCTGATGCGGCGGATGTTGCAATCCACCGGCATCTCCTCACCCACCACCAGTTGCACCCCCCAGCTGCGGGGGTCGCCGGCCACGCCGCCGGCCGGCGCCGGGGGCAGCACACCGGGCAGCTGGATCACCCAGCGCCGCTCCCCCGGGGCCGGCTTGGGGTAGGGGCTCAAATCCAGCCGGGGGATGGCCCGGCCCGCCGAAGCGATCAGTGGAGCGATCGCCAACACGGCAGCCAGCAGCGGGCCATGGGAATGCCGTCGGGCCATGGGCGGACACACACCTCTGCTGGGCATCATGGAGCTGGCGCCACCGATCCGCTTTGCCCACCGCCATTGCCCTGCTCTCCGGTGGGCTGGATTCCGCCACCGCCGCCGCCCTGGCCCAGGAGGCCGGCCAGCGGGTGATCGGCCTGTCGTTCGATTACGGCCAGCGCCACCGCCGCGAACTGGAGGCCGCCGCCAGCGTGGCCGCGGCCCTGGGGTTGGCGGAGCACCACACCATCCAGGTGAACCTGGCGGCCTGGGGCGGCTCGGCCCTCACCGATCTCGCCATCGCCGTGCCCAGCGGCGGCGTGCAAGCCGGCGTGATCCCCAGCACCTACGTGCCCGGCCGCAACACGGTGTTCATTGCCATCGGCCTCAGCCTGGCGGAGGCCCGCGGCGCTGAGCGGCTGGTGCTGGGGGTGAACGCCGTGGACTACTCCGGCTACCCCGACTGCCGGCCCGACTACTTGGAGGCCTTCCAGCAGCTGGCCGACCTGGCCAGCAAAGCCGGCCGTGAAGGCCACGGCACCCGCCTCTGGGCACCGTTGGTGCAGTGGAGCAAAACCCAGATCGTGCGGGAGGCCCTGCGGCTGGGGGTGCCGGTGCAGGACACCTGGAGCTGCTACAGCGGCGGCGACCACCCCTGCGGCGTGTGCGACAGCTGCCGCATCCGTGACGCCGCCCTGATCGAGGCGGGCCGGCCGGACCTGGCCAGCCGCCCCAACCCAACGTGAGCGGCGGAGCCACCGGCGCCACGCCCCTGCGGCAGCCGTTGCCGTGGCGCGAACCGGCGGCGGTGGCCGCCGCCCTGGCGGCCCACTGGGGCCCGGAGGGTCTGATCTGGCTGGATGGCGACGGCAGCGCCCTGGGGCGCTGGATCACCCTGGCGGCCGACCCCCTGGAGCAGCACTGTTGCCGCGGGCTGCCCGGCCGGGCCGGCGCCAGCGACCCCTTCGCCCAGCTGGCGCAACTGGGGCCGGGGCACTGGTGCGGCTGGCTCAGCTACGAGGCGGCCGCCTGGGTGGAGCCGGCCCAGCACTGGAAGGCCGACGCCATGGCCAGCCTCTGGATCGCCCGCCACGATCCGGTGCTGCGCTTCGATCTGCAACGGCGGCAGCTGTGGATCGAGGGCCAGGATCCGGCCCGGTTGGCGGCCCTGGCCCGGTGGCTGCAGGCGCAGCCCGATGCGGGCCATGCGGCCAACCCGACCCCGGACAGGCCCTGGCCCGGCCTGCCGCGCGAGCGCTGGCAGTGGCACAGCGACAGCCACACCTTCGCCGCGGGCGTGGAGCAGCTGCGGGGGTTGATCGCCGCCGGCGACCTGTTCCAGGCCAACCTCACCGCCTGCTGCAGCACCGACCTACCGGCCCATGGGCCGCTGGGGGCCGCGGCGGCCCTGCCGCTGTTTCTGCGGCTGCGCCGGCAGTGCCCGGCCCCCTTCTCCGGGCTGGTGGTGGCCGCGGGCGCCGCCGCCGGCGAAGCGGTGATCTCCGCCTCACCGGAGCGGTTTCTGCAGCTGAGCCCCAGCGGCGCCGTGGAAACCCGGCCGATCAAGGGCACGCGCCCGCGCCGGGCTGACCCCGAGGCCGATGCCGACCAGGCCGCCGAGCTGGTGTGCAGCACCAAGGACCGGGCCGAAAACGTGATGATCGTGGATCTGCTGCGCAACGACCTGGGGCGGGTGTGCGTGCCCGGCTCGATCGCAGTGCCGCAGCTGGTGGGCCTGGAGAGCTACCCACAGGTGCATCACCTCACCTCGGTGGTGACGGGCCAACTGCGGCCTGGCAGCACCTGGGTGGACCTGCTGCGGGCCTGCTGGCCGGGGGGCTCCATCAGCGGTGCCCCCAAACTGCGGGCCTGCCAACGGCTGGCGGAGCTGGAGCCCGTGGCCCGCGGCCCCTACTGCGGCTCGCTGGCCGCGACTGGGACGGCAGCTTCGACAGCAGCATCCTGATCCGCAGCCTGCTGTTGCACGGCCAGCGGCTGCGCTGCCATGGCGGCTGCGGCATCGTGGCCGATTCCGACCCCCAGGCGGAGGCCGAGGAGCTGGGATGGAAATTGCACCCGCTGCTGGAGGCCCTGGCGTGAACCCCACCGCAACGGCCGTGGCCTGGATTGGCGGCAGCTGGGGCGCGCCGGAGGAGCTGCAGCTGCCCCTGGCGGATCGGGGGCTGCAGCTGGCGGATGGCCTGTTTGAAACCGTGTGGGTGGAAGGGGGACGGCCGCAGCTGCTGCAGGCGCACCTGCGCCGCTGGCACCACGGCGCCCAGCTGCTGGGGATGGCCCCACCGCCCACGGAGGCAGCCCTGGAACCGCTGCTGCAGGAAGCGATCAGCCGCGCCGGTGGCCAGGGTGCCCTGCGGCTCAACTGGAGCCGCGGCAACCACCGGGGCCGGGGCCTCGACCTGCCGGAAGGCCCGCCCATGGCGGAGCAGCACCGCTTCTGGTTGCAGCTCACCCCTTGCAGGGCGACGTTCACCCCCCTCACGGCGATCGTGAGTCGCCAAGAACGGCGCAACGGCTCCAGCCTGCTGAGCCGTTGCAAAACCTTCGCCTACGGCCAGGCAATCCAGGCGCGCCGGGAGGCGCGGGGCGCCGGGGCCGATGAGGCCCTGTTGCTGGGCAACGGCGGCGAGCTCAGCTGTGGCGCCAGCGCCAATGTGCTGGTGCAGCGCCGGGGGCGCTGGCTCACGCCGGCGCTCGACAGCGGCTGCCTAGCCGGGGTGATGCGCGGGCGGCTGCTGGAGCTGGGGCTGGCCGCCGAGGCCCGGCTTGAAGCTGCGGCCGAGCCGGGCGACCGCTGGCTGCTGATCAACAGCCTCAGCTGCCGGCCCGTGCTGAAGCTGGAGGGCCAGCCCCTGGGGGACTGGCCCGGCGCCGCGGCGGATGCCGAACGGCTGTGGCGCAGGCTGCTGGTGCCCGCAGGGCTGGATCAGTTGCAGCCCTGAACCGAGATCCGGTAGGTGAAACCGGTGGCGGCCTGGTCGGCGCTGGCGCCGATCTTGAAGTTCACCTGGCTCACGGTTTTGCCGGGCACGGCCTGCACGGTCCACTGGCGGCCGGTGCCCATCTGCGGGGCATACGACTCATTGATCACCTGCAGGTTGGAGCCGTCGGTGAACTTGAGGTAGCCCTGAATCGGATAGGTGGCGCTCACCGAGGAGTTGGCGGTGAAGAAATACTTGAAATAGCTGTAGGGCTGGGTCACGAAGAAATCCGTGTTCCAGTTGGGGCGGCTGAAGGGCAGCGGGTTCCCGGGGCTGATGGTTTTGGTGATGATCGGGGTCACGCCATTCCCACCCACCGGCGAGAGGAACTGGCAGCTGGCCGCTGACGCGGGGGCGGCAGCCGTGAGCACGCAACCACCGATGCAGGCGGCGAGCGCGGGCAGCAGCTTGGTCATGAACAGGACAAACGGTTCCCCTGAATTGTGAAAACAACCCTGGGGACCGCAGCGGATGTGCTGAAAAATTTTGGAGTCAGACGCGGGGTCAACCGCGACCCACACCCCAACGGCGACGCATTGGTTCAGCTGGCTGCAACAACGGCCCTCGGCTGGCATCCTGACGGCACTGAGCCAGGGGTGATGGCAGGGCAAGGGGCGCGCCTTGATCGGGGGCTGGTGGGGTTGACCCTGCTGGCGGGCGCCTCCATGAGCATGGGGTTCATCCAGCTGCTGGCGGGCCCGCTGGAAAACGCCGCCAACCTGAGCGTGCAGGTGTTGGCGGTGCAGACCACCGCCAACACTCGCGGCGCCGTTGGTGATCACCCTGCTGCTGCTGCTGCGCGATGGCCCGGCCCTGGTGGCCCTGGGCACACGGCTGGCCCAGCGGCCCCCCGGGGCGCTGCTGCGCCGCTGGCGGCACCAGGCCACACGGCTGGTGCCCACGGCCCTGGCCCTGCTGCCCTACCTGCTGGGCTCGTCCATGGTGTCCGCCACGCTCACCAAACCGGAGCTCAGCAGCCTCATCGAACTGCAGTTCCTGGCGGGCAATCTCAACCCGGCCATCCTGGCGCTCAGCCTGCTGAAAACCGCCCTGTTTGCCGCCCTGGTGCTGGGGATCACCCTCGCCCAGGGCCGCCGCTGCCAGCGCCTTGGCATGGAACCCACCGCCGCCCTGTCGCGGGCCATCAGCCTCTCGATCGCCGTGGTGCTGGGGGTCGACCTGGTGTGGGTGCTGTTGCTGGATCCCAACATCAGCGGGGGGGGGATCTGACCATGGCCACGGCCCGCCGCCACCCACTGGATCTGGAACATTGGGGCCTGCTGGGGGGCGCCGCCGGCCTGCTGGCGCTGTTGGTGCTGGGCATGGGCACGCCGCGCAACTGGTGGACCCGCAACCTGCAGCTGAACTTCCGCACCTACAGCGCCGCCGGCCTGCAGGAGGGCATGGCGGTGAAGATCTCGGGCTTCCCCGTGGGGCGGGTGCAACGCATCCGCCTGCTCAACGACGCCCAGGTGCACGTCACCTTGGAGGTGGCCGCCAGCCGCGGAGCGATGGTGGGGCGCCGCAGCCGCGCCACCGTGGCCCAGGACGGCCTGCTCAACCGGCCCTACATCGCCATCAGCCCCGACCTCACCGACCTGGGCAACCGCGACCCGCTCAGCTCCGGCGACAGCCTGATCTTTGAAAGCAGCCCCGACATCGCCACCCTGATCAAGGAGGTGGCCTCCAGCCGGGTGCCACTGCAGCAGATGCTGACCCGCGCCGCCGGCCTGGTGGAACGGCGGGTGCCCCGCTCCCTCGACCAGCTCGACCGCACCCTGGGCAGCGGCGAGCGCTTGGCCAGCCTGCTGGAGCGGGAGGTGGTCCAGGGCTCCGGCGCCCTGCAGGGGCGGGTGACCCGCGCCACCGACAACCTCGACACCACCCTCACCACGCTGCAGAGCACGTTGGTGGAAATTCAGAGCCTGGCCCGCAGCAGCAACAGCCTGCTGCGGGGCATCCAGCGCAGCTGGCTGATTCAGCTGCTGGAGCCGGCGGACGCCCCCGGGGGATCCCCGGCGATCAAGCCGACACCAGCGTCGCCTGGCGCCGCAGCGAAGCCGGCAGCGGGATGCCCAGCTGGCGCGCCGTGCCGGTATTGAGCCAGAGGCGGGGCTCACCGGGGGGCTGAATCGGCAGGTTGGCCGGCGACGCGCCCCGCAGGATCTGGCCCGCCAATTCCCCGGCCCGCTGGCCATCCCGCAGCGACCCCCAACCCACCACCGCCAGGCAGCCGGGCACGCCGGCGTTGTCCGGCTCATCCGCCAGCAGCGGCAAGCGCGCCTGCAGGGCCAGGCGCGCCAACTGGGCGAAGCCTTCCAGCGTCACGTAATCCTCCACTTTGATCAGTGCCTGCATCCCCTGGCGCCGCAGCTGGGCGAACGCCTCCGGCAGGTCGCCAACCGCCGTGACCGGCTCCCGCAGCAACTGCAGCTGCTGCTGCGCCACCACCTGGGCCAAGCGCTCGGCATCAAAGCTGGCGTTGGGTTCGGCCGGGTTGTAGAGCAAGCCCACCTGCTGCAAACCAGGCACCAGCTGCTGGGCCAGCCGCAGCAGGGCCTCCACCGCGGTGGCGGTGACCGTGCCGGTGACGTTGGCCCGATGCTGGGTGGCGCTGCCGCCGGCGCCGGCCCCCCAGGGGTTGGCGCAGTAGCAAAACACGATCGGCAACGTGCTGGGGGCGGCGGCGATGGCGGCCTGCAGCGCCGGCGTGCCGATCGCCACCAGCAGGTCGACATCGGCGGCCACCAGCTCGCCCGCCAGCCGCCGGCAGCGCGACGGACTGCCCCCCGCCTGGCGCACCAGCACTTGGAGGTTCTCGCCGGCGCGGATGCCCACGCCCTCCAGGCCCCGCATCACCCCCAGACGGGTGATCTCCACCGCCGCCTCCGGCACGTACTGGAGCACCCCCAGCCGCCAGGGGCCGGCCGCACCGGGGCGCCGCCGCCGCGGTTGGCAGGCCAGCAGGGGCGCCAGGGCGGCGCCACCGGCGGCGGCGGCCAACAGCCTCAGGCTGGTGCGGCGGCTGAGGGCCACGGGCCGGCCGCCCTAGCGCACCACCTGGTTGGCGCGGGCCAGCAGCGGCGGCGGCAGGGTGACACCGATGGCGCGGGCGGTGGCTTCACTCACCAGCAGGTCGGTCTTGGTGAGGGGCTCAAAGGCCATCTTGGCGGGGGATTCCCCCTTCAACACCCGCACCGCCAGGCGACCGGCGGCCATGCCGTCGTCGCGGTAGTTCCAGCCGATCACCGCCAGGCAGCCCGGCAGCTCGATGTCGGGGGGATCCACGGAGTACACCGGGATGCGGTTCTCCAGCCCCACCTTGCAGATGGAGGAGAAGGCCTGGATGGTGGCGTAATCGCCGATCTTCACGAAGGCCTCCACCTTCTTCTCCGCCAGGGCCTGGGCGGCCTGGAGCACCTCGCCGGAGTTGGCCACCGCCTGCTGCACCACGGTGATGCCGCGGGCCTGGGCGGCCTTGCCCAGGATCTTGGCCTCGTATTCGGAGTTGGGTTCGCCGGGGTTGTAAATCAGGCCCACGGTTTTGAGGGCGGGCTTGATCTCACGGGCCAGATCCAGTTCCTCGGCCACCGGGTTGGTGCCGATGGTGCCCACCACGTTGGGGCGGTGTTGACCCACGCCCCCCGGCGGGGTGCCGGCGCCGGCACC
>RHBP01000068.1 GCA_010030955.1 Synechococcaceae bacterium WBB_10_009
GATGTGCCAATGCTTGGACGCGGCCCAC
The DNA here is from genome assembly GCA_010030955.1 of Synechococcaceae bacterium WBB_10_009. GTDB lineage: Bacteria > Cyanobacteriota > Cyanobacteriia > PCC-6307 > Cyanobiaceae > Vulcanococcus. The sequence continues at coordinate 29 of RHBP01000068.1, forward strand.
GCCCGATACAACGGGCAGAAGTGCTGGATCGGGTGGGGGTGCTCAAGGACATCCTGACCCGCCTTTCCGACCACCGCATCAACGTGAGCGATGCGCGCGTGCGCACCAACCCCGGCAAGCCCGCCCGCATCGATCTGAGGGTGGAGCTGCTCAGTGCCAGCCAGCTGCGGGACACCATGGACCAGATCCGCTCCATGGCCGATGTGCTCGACATCGCCCGCACGGGGATTGGCTGAGCCGGCCGCTGCTGCGGCCCACGTGCGGATCTGCCCACACAGTGGTGCAGGGTGACCAGCACTACAGCTCTGGCGGTTCGTGCTGCTTAGAACCATGGCCACCGCCGGGTAGCCATGACCTCCGAACAGGCCGCTCAACTCATCGACGACACCCTCGATCTGGTGCATCAGCGTCTGCTCGATCTGGAGAGCAACCAGCAAGCCTCAGCCCATCAGGCCCTGGCGGCTGAATTCCGGGAGTGGCGCCACCCCGCTGGTGGCCACATTGATCTGATGGTCTGCCCGGGCTTCCCGACCCCCTGAGCGCCCCCGCGCGGGACACTGGAGGTCACCCCGTCGCCTCCGGCGGCGCCGGACTCGACCGTGCCGTCTCCAGTTGCTGCCAACGACACCATCGCCGCGGTGGCCACGGCCGTGGCTCCGGGGGAGGGCAGCGTGGCCATCGTGCGGCTGTCTGGGCCCGAGGCTGAGGCCATCGCCACGGCCCTGTTCGTGGCCCCCGGCGGCCAGGTGTGGGAGAGCCACCGGGTGCTTTACGGCCATGTCTGCGACCCCGCCAGCGGCGAGCGGGTGGACGAGGCGCTGCTGCTGTTGATGCGGGCCCCCCGCAGCTTCACCCGCGAAACCGTGGTGGAGTTCCACTGCCACGGCGGCCTGATTTGCGTGCAGCGGGTGCTGGAGCTGGCGCTGGCCGCCGGTGCCCGCAGGGCCCTGCCGGGGGAGTTCAGCCAGCGGGCGTTCCTCAACGGCCGTCTGGATCTCACCCGCGCCGAGGCGGTGAGCGAGCTGGTGACGGCCCGCAGCCGCCGCGCCGCCCAGCTGGCCATGGCGGGCCTCGATGGCGGCCTGCAGCAGCGCATCGCTGCCCTGCGGGAGCGGCTGTTGGACCAGCTGGCGGAGCTGGAGGCCCGTGTGGATTTCGAAGACGACCTGCCCCCCCTGGATGGGGTTGCCGTGGCGGAAGCCCTGGGGGCGGTGCAGGCGGAGCTGCAGGCGTTGGTGCGGGATGGCGAGCGCGGCCAGCTGCTGCGCGAGGGCCTGCGGGTGGCGATCGTGGGGCGCCCCAACGTGGGCAAAAGCAGCCTGCTCAACCGCCTCAGCCGCCGGGAGCGGGCAATCGTGACCGACCTGCCCGGCACCACCCGCGACCTGGTGGAGAGCGAGCTGGTGCTCCAGGGGGTGCCCCTCACCCTGCTGGACACCGCGGGCATCCGCAGCACCGACGACCGGGTGGAGCAGCTGGGCATCGAGCGCAGCCGCGCCGCCCTGCGGAGCGCCGACGTGGTGCTGCTGCTGTTTGACCTGGCGGCCGGCTGGCGGCCGGACGACCAACAGCTGCGGCAGGCGGTGCCCGACGGGGTGCCGCTGCTGGTGGTGGGCAACAAGGCCGACCAGCTGGCGTCGGGGGTGGCCCCGGCCCCCGAGGCGGATGTGTGTGTCAGTGCCCTCAACGGCAGCGGCCACGCGCAGCTGGAGACGGCCCTGCTGCGCTGCTGCGGCCACGGCGACGCCCAGGGGCTGCAGGTGGCCCTCAACCGCCGCCAGCGGGATCTGGCGGCGGCGGCGGCGGCCAGCTTGCAGGCCAGCCTGGGGGCGGCCCGTGAGCAGCTGCCCTGGGATTTCTGGACCATCGACCTGCGGGCCGCCGTGCGCAGCCTCGGGGAGATCACCGGTGAGGAGGTGAGCGAAGCGGTGCTCGATCGCGTCTTCTCCCGCTTCTGCATCGGCAAGTAGCCGCCTGCAGACTGGCCCGATGGCAGAGCTGCAGATCACCCCACCGTTGCGCGCCCAGCTGCAGGCCTGGCTGGCGGAGGACATGGGCCGCGGCGACCTCAGCGCCCCGGCCCTCGCGGACCGCCAGGGCCGCGCCCATTGGCTGGCCAAGGCCCCCGGGGTGTTTTGCGGCGGGGTGCTGCTGGAGCCCCTGCTGCAGCTCCTGGACCCCGCCGGGCGCGTGAGCCTGCGGGTGGCGGAGGGGGAGCGGGTGCAGCCGGGCCAGCGCCTGCTGGAGCTGGAGGGGAGGGCCGCGGCCCTGGTGGCGGTGGAGCGCACCGCCCTCAACCTGGCCATGCGGCTCTCCGGGGTGGCCACCGCCACCGCAGCCTTGGTGCAACAGCTGGAGGGCACGGCGGTGCGCCTGGCGGACACCCGCAAAACCACTCCCGGCCTGCGCCAGCTGGAGAAATACGCCGTGCGCTGTGGCACCGCCTTGGCCTCGATGACGCGGCCATGCTCAAGGAAAACCACCTGGCCTGGGGCGGCGGGGTGGCGGCGGCCGTGGCGGCCGTGCGCGCCCAGGCCCCCTGGCCGGCGCGGGTGATCGTGGAGGCGGAAACCGCCGCCGAGGCCCTGGCCGCCGTGGCGGCCGGCGCCGACGGGGTGCTGCTCGATGAATTCAGCCCCGAGGCCCTGCAGGCGCTGGTGCCGCAGCTGCGGGCCGCCGCCGCCGCCCGCCCCGCTGGGGGCGCCGTGGTGCTGGAGGCCTCCGGGGTGCAGCCCGCGCAGCTGCGGGCCTACGCCGCCACCGGCATCGACCTGATCTCCACCAGCGCGCCGGTGACCCGCAGCCCCTGGCTCGACCTCAGCATGCGCTTCGAGCCCTGAGGCCCCCCGGCTGGGGGGGATGATCGGAAACAGCTCAGGCCGCGTCAGCGGCGAACGGACGCCATGCTGCGCATCGCCCAGACCCTTGATGCCCAGCTGCGGGTGGCGATGGAGCGGGCCTTCCCGCAGGTGGCGGCCCAGCCCGATGGCCCCGGCTTTGACCCCCAGCTGGCTCCGGCCAGCAAGCCGGAATTTGGCGACTTTCAGGCCAATGGCGCCCTGCCCCTGGCCAAACCCCTCGGTCAAGCGCCCCGGGCCATCGCCGCGGCGATTGTGGAGCAGCTGCAGGGGCAGCCGGCCTTCACCGAACTCTGCCTGGAGCCCCAGATTGCGGGCCCCGGGTTCATCAACCTCACCCTGCGGCCCGAGCGGCTGGCGGATGAAGTGCAGCTGCGGCTGGGGGATCCGCGCCTGGGGGTGCCGCCCGTGCAGGGTGCAGCGCCGGTGGTGGTGGATTTTTCCAGCCCCAACATCGCCAAGGAGATGCACGTGGGGCACCTGCGCTCCACGATCATTGGCGACTCCCTGGCGCGGGTGCTGGAGTTTCGCGGCCACCCGGTGCTGCGCCTCAACCACGTGGGCGACTGGGGCACCCAGTTCGGGATGCTGATCACCCACCTCAAGCAGGTGGCGCCTGAGGCCCTCAGCACCGCCGATGCGGTGGACCTGGGCGATCTGGTGGCCTTCTACCGCCAGGCCAAGGCCCGCTTCGACGACGACGAGGCCTTCCAGACCACCAGCCGTGAGGAGGTGGTGAAGCTGCAGGGGGGCGATCCGGTGAGCCGCCAGGCCTGGCAGTTGCTCTGCGACCAGAGCCGCCGCGAATTCCAGAAGATCTACGACCGGCTTGCCATTCGCCTCAGCGAGCGCGGCGAATCCTTCTACAACCCCTACCTCGAGGCGGTGGTGGCCGACCTCGACGCCTCCGGCCTGCTGGTGACCGACGACGGCGCCCGCTGCGTGTTCCTCGAGGGGGTGAGCGGCAAGGACGGCAAGCCGCTGCCGGTGATCGTGCAAAAGAGCGACGGCGGCTTCAACTACGCCACCACCGACCTGGCGGCCATCCGTTACCGCTTCGCGGCCGCCCCGGAGGGGGACGGTGCCCGCCGGGTGATTTATGTGACCGACGCGGGCCAGGCCAACCATTTCGCCGGGGTGTTCCAGGTGGCCCGCCGTGCCGGCTGGTTGCCCGATGGCGGGCGCCTGGAGCATGTGCCCTTTGGCCTGGTGCAGGGGGAGGACGGCAAGAAGCTCAAGACCCGCGCCGGCGACACGGTGCGCCTGCGGGATCTGCTGGACGAGGCGGTGGAGCGCGCCGAGGCCGATCTGCGCCGCCGCCTGGCGGAGGAGGGCCGCAGCGAAGAGGAGGCCTTCATCCAGCACGTCGCCACCACCGTGGGCCTGGCGGCCGTGAAATACGCCGACCTCAGCCAGAACCGGATCACCAACTACCAGTTCAGCTTCGATCGGATGCTGGCCCTGCAGGGCAACACCGCCCCTTACCTGCTCTACGCGGTGGTGCGCATCGCCGGCATCGCCCGCAAGGGTGGTGATTTGGCCGGCGGCGAGGCGGCCGATGCACCGCTGATCTTCACGGAGCCCCAGGAGTGGGCCCTGGTGCGGGAGCTGTTGCGGTTTGATGCGGTGATCGCCGAGGTGGAGGAGGAGTTGCTGCCCAATCGCCTCTGCACCTATCTGTTTGAGCTCAGCCAGGTGTTCAACCGCTTCTACGACCAGGTGCCGGTGCTCAAGGCGGAGCCCGAAGCCCGGCCACCACGCCTGGCCCTCTGCCGTCTGACGGCCGACACCCTCAAACTGGGGTTGGGGCTGCTGGGCATCCCCACCCTTGAGCGGATGTGAGGGGAGCGTAGATGGGCGAATCCGACGGCAACACGCTCCCCCCAGCGCGGCCGGAGGTGGAGGGGCTGCATGCCTACAGCGCCCCCCTGGAGGGCCGGCGCGGCCTGCTGCGGCTTGATTTCAACGAGAACACCGTGGGCCCCAGCCCGCAGGTGGTGGAGGCCCTGCGGGCCATCCCCGCCGACCACATCGCCATCTACCCCGAATACGACGGCCTGCGCGAGGCGGTGGTGGCCAGCCTGAAACGGCCCCTGCAGCCCGAGCAGGTGGGGCTGTTCAACGGGGTGGATGCCGCCATTCACGCCGTGTTCCATGCCTATGGCGACCGCGGTGAGACATTGCTCACCACCTCCCCCACCTTTGGCTACTACACCCCCTGCGCCCAGATGCAGGGGATGGCCATCGAGGCGATCCCCTACGAGGGGGAGGCGTTTGCCTTTCCGCTGCAAGCGATCCGCAGCGCCCTGGCGCGGGGCCCGCGGTTGCTGCTGATCTGCAACCCCAACAACCCCACCGGCAGCCGCCTGGCCCCCGAGCTGATCCTTGAGCTGGCCGCCGCCGCCCCCCACACCCTGGTGGTGGTGGATGAGCTCTATGAGGCCTTCACCGGCGACAGCGTGCTGCCCCTGGCGGATTTCAACGCCACCCCCAACCTGCTGGTGCTGCGCTCATTGGCCAAAACCGCCGGCCTGGCGGGCCTGCGCATCGGCTTTGCCATCGGCGCGGCCCCGGTGATCGACCGCATCTCCCGCGTCACCGGCCCCTACGACATCAACAGCTTTGCGGTGACGGCCGCCTTCGCCCTGCGCGATCAGGCCTATGTGGATGCCTACGTGGCGGAGGTGTTGCGGGCCCGCCAGTGGATCAGCGGCCAGCTGCGGGCCGCCGGCGTGCGCCACCACGTGGATGGGGGCAACTATCTGTTGATCTGGCCCCGGGGTGGGGCCGCGGCGGTGGATGCGGCGCTTCGCGCCGAGGGCATCCTGGTGCGCTCGATGGCGGGCAAACCGCTGATCGATGGCGCCCTGCGGGTGAGCCTGGGCACCGTGGAGCAGATGCAGCGCTTCTGGAGCGCCTACGCCGCCATCGAGGGCCTGAGGCCCTAGCGCAGCACGTCGACCTGCAGGCCGTTGCCCAACTTGCCCGGCAGGCTGAGGGTGCGGCCCACCCGCTTCACCGGCGTGCCGGCCATGGCCTTGAGAAACGGCTCCAGGCTGGTGAGGTCGCAGGCCTTTGGCGTGGGGCCACTCACGTATTGCACCGGGATCACCCGCCGGGGGGCAAGCTGCCGCACCACCGCCGCGGCCTCCTGGCCGTCATACACCTTGGCGCCGCCACCAACGCCGATGATCAGCACATCCGGCTTGCCGAGGAGAACCTGGTCCTCCGCGTTAAGCGGAGCGGCGGTGCCCCCGAGGTGGGCAAACTCCAGGCCCCCCTGCCGCCAGCGCCACAGGGTGGCCTTGCCGAAACGGCGGCCGCCGAAGCGGTCGTGGGCCACGGCGATCCCTTCGATGCGCAGGCCCGCCACCCGGTAGGAACCGGGGGCGCTGAGCATGGTGCCGCGGGCCACGGCGGCCCCCTCATCCAGCAGCCGGCTGCTGGCCAGGATCACGTTGGCGCTCACCCGCGGTTCCGCCAGGCCGGCGGCGCAGCCCACGGCGCGGAAGGGGTTGATCAGCACGCTGGCGCCACCCCCCTGGATCAACAGGGCGCTGTGGCCGTAGCTGGTCACCGTGACGCCGGTGTTGGCCTGGGCCGGAAGCCCGGTGGCCGTCAGGCTGAGCGTCAGGCCGCCCAGGGCTGCCAGGGAGCGGATCGCAAGTGCCATGGTGCAGCGGGTCGCCCGCAGGAGGAAGCGCGTGGGCCGAACCCTAGCCGGCAGTTGCGGTCAGCCCGCCGCCGCCTGGGCCAGGAAATTGCTGAGCAGCTGGTGGCCGCTCTGGGTGAGCACGCTCTCCGGGTGAAACTGCACCCCCTGCAGATGGGGATGGTCGCGGTGCTGCAGCCCCATCACGGTGCCGTCCTCCAGCCAGGCGGTGACCTCCAGGCACGCCGGCAGGCTTTCGCGTTCAGCGATCAGGCTGTGGTAGCGGGTGGCGGTGAGCGGGTTGGGCAGGCCGGCGAACACCCCTTGCCCCGCATGCAGCACCGGTGAGGTTTTGCCGTGCATCAGCTCCTTGGCCCGCACCACCCGGCCGCCGTACACCTGGGCGATCGACTGGTGCCCCAGGCACACCCCCAGGGTGGGCACGGTGGGGCTCAGCTCCCGCAGCACCTCCAGGCACACCCCGGACTGGTCGGGGTCGCCGGGGCCGGGGGAAATCAAGATGGCATCCGGCGCCAGGGCCCGGATCTGCTCGAGGGTCAGGGCGTCGTTGCGCTCCACCCGCAGATCCGCCGTGATCGGGTGCTCGGCCGCCAGCTCCCCCAGGTACTGCACCAGGTTGAAGGTGAAGCTGTCGTAGTTGTCGAGAACGAGGAGCATCGGTGGGCCCACCAGGCCCCCATTCAACCGCTCAGGCGCGCCAGCAGGGGGGGCAGCAGCAGCAGGGCGGCGATCAGCACCGAGCTGAGGGCGGCCACCAGCACCGCGGCGGCGGCGCAGTCCTTGGCGATGCGCGCCAGGGGGTGAAACCGCCGGCCGATGGCCAGGTCGACCACCGCTTCGGTGGCGGTGTTGAGCAGCTCCAGCACCAGCACCGCCGCCACCGTGAGCACCAGCACCGCCAGCTGGGCTGTGGGCAGCTGCAGCCACACCCCCAGGGCGAACACCACGGCCCCCATCACCACATGGATGCGGAAATTGCGCTGGCTGGCGAATCCGTACACCAGCCCTTGGGCCGCATAGCGGAAGCTGGCGGGCAGGTCGCCGGCCACCTGCCACGCCCCCAGGCGGCGCACCTTGGTGCGCAGCTGCTGGTCGAGACTCTCGCCGCCCTCAGCCATGGCGTCGCCGGCCAGGCGCGGCCTGCGCCGCGCTCCGGAGTTGGGGTCCTGGGGGGCGAGCATGCTCAATGGGCGCCAACCGCAGATTTAGGCGCACCTTACCGCCGGTCCGTGGTGGCGAGAAGCCGTTCCTGACGAACCAGCATCGCCGCCAGGCTGGCGTCATCGGGGTGATCCCAGCCCAGCAGGTGCAGCAGCCCGTGGCTGGCCAGAAACAGCAGCTCCCGCTCCAGGGGATGGCCGTGCTCCGGGGCCTGGCGGGCCGCGGTCTCCAGGGAGATCACGATGTCCCCCAGCTCCAGCGGTTCCGGGCCATCGCCCTGCCCAGCCCAATCGGGCATCGGCATGGCAGGGGCCTGGTCGAGGCCGTTGTCCTGGGCGGCGAAGGCCAGCACGTCCGTCGGTCCCGGTTTCTGGCGCCAGTCGGCATTGAGGGCGGCGATCTCTTCATCCCCCACCAGGCTCAGCCCGAGGCTGTAGGCGGGGGCCTGCAGCGCCGCGGGCAGCTCGTCGGTGAGGGCCGCCAGCCAGGTGCTGATCAGCCCATGCCACGGCTCGGCCCCCTGCAGCGGGTCGGCCCAGGGGCCGGCGGCCTGGCGCAGGGCCGCCGGCAGCTGCGGATCCGCTTCAAAGGCCAGATCGAGGTCGGGCGCTGGCGGTTCGGTGGCGCCGCCCATGGTTCAGCCCCCGGGCAGCTGGGGCCGCCCCAGCCAGGCCACCAGGGTGATGAACCCCAGGAACCCCACGGCGGTGAGGCCGAAGTGGAACAGGCTCTGGCGCCCTTTGCGCACCATGTTGCGCATCGCCAGCTTGGTGAAGCTGGGGTTCTCCTGGGGGGTGCCGGGGCTGGGCTGGCTGGGGTCGAGCTCAGTCATCACCGGCGCCTCCGGCCACCTCCACGCCCGCATGGAGCAGGCTCTGGATGAAGGGGTCCAGGTCGCCGTCCATCACCCCCTGCACATCGGTGGTTTCGTGCTGGGTGCGCAGGTCTTTCACCATTTGGTAGGGGTGGAACACGTAGTTGCGGATTTGATTGCCCCAGGCCGCCTCCACGATGTCGCCGCGGATGTCGGCGATTTCGGCGGCCCGCTGCTCCTGGGCGATCACCAGCAGTTTGGCCATCAGCAGCGCCATGGCCTTCTCCTTGTTTTGCAGCTGGGAGCGCTCCTGGGTGCAG